>JBPYDQ010000665.1:0-10730 GCA_051986135.1 Terriglobales bacterium
CCCGAGGTTGTGCTCCTCGACATTGGAATGCCCAACCTGAACCCCAACCGAATCGAAGTGCCAGACGACTCTCCCGACTCTAGGACCAGGTTTCTGACGCAAAGAGCATACGGCAGAAGAAATCATAAAGAGGTGATGAGCGTGGCTTTTGAGACTGGGTCGCAGGGGAATTTCGCGAGAGGCGAGCGCTCGAGGGAACTGGTAGTTGCTCTTCGGGCAGTCTGCACGAGGCTCATCGGCCCCGCGTGCCTGCCCATGCGCTCGAGCTTTGTCGGCGGCCGTCGCTCGAGGACATTTCTCGTCCGTCCGGTACCTAAAACTGGGCTGTCCGGGTCACAGCATAGAGGACTTTTCCGTCAAGCCTACAGGTTTTTCGGGGGGTAACAACAGGAAAACAATGCGGGTAGAATAGGCCAGCATGGATGGAGTCGGCAGGTTGATCGAAGCGGACAAACAATCTCAGGGACCGGTTGTCGATAAGTTTCATCTGCGGCAATACCTTGGTGGATCCGAGAATAGCACCGTCTTTCTGATTGACCACGAGAATGGCCAGAAAGCGGCGATCAAGTTTGTTCCCGCCGAAGGCAACGAGGCCACGCAACAGCTGTCCTACTGGAAACGGGCGGCGCAGCTTTCGCATCCCCATCTGCTTAAGATTTTCGAGAGCGGCCGGTGTCAGATGGAGGGGCGTGATCAAGTCTACGTAGTGACGGAATACGCAGAGGAGAATCTGTCTGAGATCCTTCCCCAACGGCCGCTTACCGAGGCGGAAGTGGGCGAAATGTTGTCGCCCTTACTCGATTGCCTGGGATATCTACATGGCCACGGCTTCGTGCATGGGCATTTGCGGCCGGGAAATATCATGGCAGCAAACGATCGGGTGAAAATCTCAAGCGACAGTCTCCGGCAAGCAGGCGAGGCAGGGGCGGCGTCTAAGAAACCGAGCCGATACGATTCTCCGGAAGCGGGTACGACGACGCTGTCAGCCAGTGCCGATGTCTGGTCGTTGGGCATCACGTTAATGGAGGTACTGACGCAGCAGGTGCCGGATTGGGAGACGGCAGCTGAGGAGCCGGTTGTGCCGGCGCCTTTGCCTGAGCCGTTTCGAGAAATTGCGCGTAATTGCCTGAATCGCGATCCGAATGCGAGATGGACAGTTCCTGAGATCAAAGCGCGGCTGAATCGGACACGGGCGCTCGCTTCAACGGCGGTTGAACGGGTTACTCGGGAGACGACCCGCCGGCGCAGTTTCAGGCCGGTGGCATTCGCGGTGCTGGTGATACTGGCGATCGTGGGAGCGACGGCCCTATTCCGGTGGCGGTCCCGAAACCCATCCTCCGCTACTCGACAACCACCCTTGCCCAAAGCTGAGCAAATGGCGGAGCTGCCGGCGAAGCCCGCGGCTGAACAGCCGCACGATACGAGCGCCCCAGGACAGCCGCACGAGAGCAACCTGGGAGGACAGAGGCACGATACGAGCGCGACCGGACAGCCGCACGAGACGAGCGCGGCAGGAATCGCAAGCACCGTTCCAAGCGCTATTCGAGGAGATGTGATTCGCCGAGTTCCGCCCGATCTATCGCCGAGCGTTCAGCGATCCATTCGGGGAACAATAAAGTTGAGCGTCCGTGTGCACGTAGATTCATTGGGTAACGTCACGCGTGCGGATCTGGTGAGTGCCGGGCGAAGCAAGTACTTCGCGCGGCGGGTGCTGGAAGCGGCTCACCAGTGGAAGTTTGTTCCGACGAATCAGTCTGGCGTGCGAATACGGATGTTGCGCTTCGATCTCACCCGAGAGGGAACCATCGCCTATGCGCAAACCACCACCCAGTGAGGTGTCTGGTTGGGTTGGTGACGGGAGCTGTTTTCGCTCGAAATTGTCGACGCCAGCTCCCTTCGACTGCTTACCTACACCGTTCCGTTGATCAAAGTGGGTATGCTGAATTTCACGGCCGGCTGAACATATTGCGGTTTCCTGCCTTGGTACCGTTGTAAGGCTCTGGCAACAGTAATTGCGTCATTGGCACGGAAGATGCCGTGAGCGCGCCGGTGACGTTCAGACAAATGGCGTGGTCAGTTCGATTGTCTGACGTCACCCTCGGAGTTCCGCGAGTCCTAAAGTGTTCGCGCTGTGCACCAGGAAGTAGGCGTGAAGTAGGTGTTGTCGTTGAAATGGCAATGGCTAAAGTTGGTGTGAACCAGCTAGATGCTGCCTTGTTTCCCAGCAATTGATCCTAACCTTGTACCGAGAGGTCAAGCTCAGGCCTACGGATTCAAAGTTAATGGGATCGGCAAGGGCGAGAATTCTGGGCGCATGCTTATAAAGCAAACACTTGCCCGGTCGTTGATGGAGTGGGTCAGGGCGAGCAGCCCGTCGAGCAGCCTGACCCGGGAGGAATTCGGCGTCTTTTTTGGCCTGTGCGGCTTGGGCTTCGGTTTGCGCCTGAGCGACGGCGGCATTTTATGTTTGTGTTCAGGCAATATGTGACCACCATTCCGCCCCTGTGCGGAACTGGGAACGCTTACCACCTTACTTCAATTCCAGGCCGGGAATATCGGATTTTGGTTTTGGGTATTTCAGTTTTAGACCCGTCAAGGTATCGACCAGAATCTGGGAGATTCGAACGTTGCGGTACCACTTTTTATTGGCTGGAATGATGTACCAAGGTGCGCTCTCGCTGCTCGAATGGCTAAATACATCCTCGTAAGCTTCGACGTACTTGTCCCAATACATCCGCTCCTTCATGTCGGAAGGGCTGGCCTTCCAAAACTTTGTTGGATCATCAAGACGGGTCTGCAGGCGATCTCTTTGCTCACCCTTGCTGATGTGAAGGAAGAATTTCAAGATGACGACGCCGTTCCGTACCAGCATCTTCTCGAAGGCATTGATTTCATCAAAACGACGCGCGAGCTCCTTCTTGGAAAGGCTGCCGTGAACGCGAACCACCAGGACGTCCTCGTAATGCGAGCGGTTGAAGATTCCGATCATGCCATGAGCGGGAACGGCACGATGGATACGCCAGAGAAAATCGTGGCGAAGCTCTTCGGGGGTAGGCTCCTTGAAACTGGTGACCTGGCAACCCTGCGGGTTCACGCCCGTGAAGATATGGCGGATTGTGCCATCCTTCCCCCCGGCATCGAGTCCCTGTAGCACAACTAGAAGTGCGTGGCTCGCATCCGCATAGAGCAGTTCTTGTAATTCAAAGAGCCTCTGCTGGTGTTTGGCCAAGATCTCGTTGGCGTGAGACTTACTTCGCAAACGGCCGGTGTCGTCAGGATCGTAATCGGAGAGCTTGATGGTCCTATTGGACGGTACCAGGAAGTCCTTGGATTTGTTCATTTACGAAGCTGAGAGTAATACATCGGCGGATAAGTTGGAAGGGATTAGGCGCGGCGCGCATTTCCTTGCGGAAGTCGGAAAAAAAAGCGGCACCGCTTGTGCTCTCTGCTTCTGTGTGTCTCCCCCCGCTTAGCTTCCTCGCTCCCTTGCTCGGAAGTGGGCAAGATCGGAGTCGGCGGCACCGCCTCACATGAGCCAGAGCTCGAGCGGACTGTGCCATCCCTTCCTGGCTTGTTGGCGGATGGATTTACGCCGGACACTTGGCGGCCGGAGATGGCTCCCGATCGAGGATTCTGGATTGCCGCTAGGACGTTCGTCGCACCAAGCTACGACCTCAGGAACCTCCCAGGCAAAGGCCTTGGTCGGCAAACTGGCTAACGCCAGCCGATAACCATTCCTCCGCCGTCGGTGAGTACCATCGCAGCTCGCGCAAGACCGTACTCCCGTCGAGCAACCCTCGAACCGTCTGAGGAAAGTCAGGTTCACCGGCGGATGAGGCCTTGAGATCACGGCTAGCCAGCGGCAAGATTTTCTGGACGTCTGATTCCCAAAGCGCCCAGCTTCAGCCGACTTTTTCGTGAGCTGGAGATTTGGTGAAGAGTATTTCGAAAACCAGCAGCCCGGCTCCAATCACAATGGCGCTGTCGGCCACGTTAAATGCGGGCCATTGGTATTGGCCGATGTAGAAGAGTAGGAAATCCACGACGTGACCGCTGACCAGGCGGTCCCAAAGATTGCCGATGGCGCCGCCCAAAATGAGGGAAAGGCCGACACCGGTGGTCGTCATCGAATGGCTATTCTTCCAGAGCAGAGTAGCCACAATGACCAAGGCAACCAGCGAGAAAAGCACTAGGCCGGCAATTTTCCATTCCGAGGGAGAATCGGCGAACAGACCGAAGGCAGCGCCGCGATTTTCGATGTGGGTGAGACGGAAAAAACCGGGAATGAGGCTGATACTGTCGTGTAGGGAGAGGTTCCTCTCAATCGCCAGCTTGGAAAACCGGTCGAGCAGAACGACCAGTAGGGCGATCAGGAAGTGGTAGCGGCGCATTGCGTGTGGATAAGACATTACGAATTGGTTGCTGGCGACACAAACATCCCGATGACACTCATTTGATTATGCACCCATTCGAGCGGTTTCGATTTCGTCGAGGACGGCGCTGCAGCGCTCACAAACAGTCGGGTACTCCTTGTCTTCTCCTACATGGGTCGAGTAGTTCCAGCATCGGGAGCATTTCTGGCCCTCTGCTTTGCTGACTTCGACTTTTACGCCGCTGGCGCCATCTCCTGAAGCGCCCCGCTCCAGGGTGACGGCGGAAACAATGAAGATATAGCGCAATTCTCCTCGATAGCCGGCGAGGATAGAATATGTGGGATCAGGCGCCGTGACTTTCACCTGGGCTTCCAGGCTGCTGCCAATCAGTTTGCTGTTACGGGCTTCCTCCAAGGCTTTTAGGACTTCATCTCGCACCGCATGCAGGACCGTCCAGTCTTCCTTTTGCATTTCATCTTCCGCCGGAGCGCCGCCCAGGATGTCCTCTGTGGCAGGGAACCTGGTCAGGTGAACACTTTGTAGGCGATCTGCCATCTTCGGTAGATATTGCCAAACCTCTTCGCAAGTGAAGCTGGTAATCGGCGCCAGCAAACCTACCAGGGTTTCACCAATGAGCCAGACAGCGGTCTGGGCCGAGCGGCGAGCTTGGGAATTCGGCGCGGCGGTGTACAGGCGGTCTTTCAGCACATCGAAATAAAACGCGCTGAGATCAACCACACAGAACTGGTTCAGACGCTGATAAATCTTATGAAACGCGAATTCCTCGTACCAGTGCTGGACTTGTTGGTTCAGTTCGGCGGTTTCTCTGAGCATGAACTGATCAATTGAGTTCATCTCGTCGAACGACACGCGATCGCGTTTGGGATCAAAACCATTCAGGTTTCCGAGAATGTAGCGGAACGTATTGCGAATCTTGCGGTAATTCTCAGCCACCCGCTGCATGATGCCTTCCGAACCGACGACGTCCTCGCGAAAATCTACTGACGCTACCCAGAGACGAACGACTTCGGCGCCGAGGCGGTCGGCGATGTCTACAGGATCTACATCGTTGCCGCGCGATTTCGACAAGGCGTGGCCATGTTCATCGAGCGTCCAGCCGGGAGTGACTACCAAGCGGTAGGGCGCGGTTCCTTGCCAGCCCATCGAGCAAAGCAGGGAAGACTGGAACCAACCCCGGTATTGGTCGGCGCCTTCAAGGTACAAGTCGGCGGGCCCGGGCAGGCCAGGCTCACGGCCAAGGACAGCGGCATGGCTGGAGCCGGACTCAAACCAGACATCAAGGATGTCCGTTTCTTTTTCAAATTCCCCACCCGAACAATTCGGGCACCCTGAATCTTTGGGAACGAGCGCGTCGGCAGCGGTCGTGTACCAGGCGTCGGCTCCCGATTTGGCGAAGAACTGAACCACGGTGTCGTTGATCTTGCTATCGTTCAGCGGCTTGCCACAGCTCTTACACAAGAACACTGCGATGGGCACGCCCCAGACGCGCTGGCGCGAGATGCACCAGTCAGGACGGGTGGCGATCATGTTGGAGATGCGCTCTTCCCCCCAGGCGGGGTCCCACTTGACGCGCTGAATTTCTTCCAGAGTGCGGCTGCGCAGCGTGCCACCCGTCATCGGGGTTTCCATCGAAATGAACCACTGCTCGGTGGCACGGAAGATGACGGGATGGTGACATCGCCAGCAATGGGGATAGGAATGCTCCAGAGTTTCCGTGTGGAGAAGCACGCCGCGGTTCGCGAGCAGTTCGACAATGGGCTTGTTGGCTTCGAAGACCTGTTTACCTTCGTACTCGGGCAGGCCGTTATGGATGATGCCAGCCGAATCTACATCGCACGTCGGGTCCAGTTGGTACTTTTGACCAGTCTCGAAGTCCTCGGCGCCGTGAGCTGGGGCGGTATGGACAACACCGGTGCCAGTGTCCATGGTCACATAATCGGCTACTACACCTAAGACCTTCCGGCGTTCCCACGGCAAGAAGGGATGGTAGAACCAGGTGTGCTCCATCCGTTTGCCGCGGAACCGGGCGATGGGCTTGGCATCGGGAAAGCCACACTTTTCCGCCGTTACTTTAGCCAGGCGCTCGGCAACGATGTAGATATCCTTCTCGGCCTCCAGGGCTACATATTCCTCCTCGGGATGGAATGCAACGGCCATCGAGGCGGGTAGGGTCCAAGGAGTGGTGGTCCAGATAATCGTCGAAATGGGTTTGCCAGAGTGGATGCGGCGGTCAGCCAATTCTGGATGAATCGTTCGCGGATCCGATTGCAATTGGTATTTCACCCAGATAGTGGGGCTATGGTGATTCTCGTATTCGACCTCGGCTTCGGCCAGGGCGGTCTCGTCGTGGATACACCAGTAGGTGGAACGCAGGCCGTTGTAGACGAACCCGTTCTCGAAGAATTTGAAGAAGATCTCCAGAATGACCGACTCGTACTCGGGGCTCATGGTCGAGTAGGGGCGGTTCCAGCGGCCGAAGACGCCCATGCGCTTGAATTGCGAGCGCTGCAGATTGAGGAATTTTTCGGCGTACTTGCGACACTCCAGGCGGACATCGGTGGGCTTCATCTGGAGTTTCTTGCCACCGAGCATTTTGTCGACTTTGATTTCGATGGGCAGGCCGTGGCAATCCCAGCCGGGCACGTAGGGAGCATCAAATCCGGCCATGGTTTTGGACTTCACCACAAAATCTTTCAAGGACTTGTTCATGGCGGTGCCCAAATGAATGGGACCATTGGCGTAGGGCGGACCATCATGGAGGACGTAAAATGGCGAGCCCCGGCGGGCTTCGCGGATCCGCTCGTAGATCCCCATTTCTTCCCAGCGAACGAGGATTTTCGGCTCGTTTTCCGGCAGGTTGGCCTTCATCGGGAAGTCGGTCTTGGGCAAGTTGAGAGTAGACTTCGGATCGAGCGGCACGCGCTGGCGTTCTCCCAAATTGTTGATTTTTTTCATTATAGGGGAGGTAAGAAACGAACGTCCATTATCCTTTTGAGGGCTCGGAAGGTTAACCAGATGATCGGGAAAACTACTCCGGAAAACGCAAAAAAGCGTGTACAATTTCCTTCAATGCTGTAATTCTGCGCATCTAAGCTTAACGAACCGCAGAACTGGATTACCCGCCGCTCACCGTACCTGGTAGCAGCGTTCCGGAACTTAGCGGTTAATTGCAAGATATTTGAGAAAGCAACTTGGAAGTAGTCGTGCTCATCCCTTAGCGTGCACGGCGAGGTTCCTACGTCTCAAAAGGAAAAGGAAAGACTCGGGTCGAATTTATGGTAACTCAGTCGATGAACCCAGGGCCGCAAGGCCAGCCCGAACTCAATTTACTGCTGCCCAAGGAGACACTTGATCAGCCGTTATGGAAGTCGCTGCTCCAAGGCATCGATGACATTCTTTTCCCCAAGAAACTTCCGCCGTTGCAATTGACCTCGAAGCCGGAACCGGTTCGGGACATATGGGGTTTCTATAACTACTCGCGGCGTGGCGCGCTCGGTTCCACATTCGTCCACATGATCGCTGTGGGTTTGATCATTGGGCTGACCATTCTTACGCGCAATGTTGTGAAAGAAGTGACGAAGACGCAGGCGGTGACGTTGATCGCGCCGTCGGAAGACATCCCCACCCTGCAGCCGTCGAAGACGCAATCGGGGGGTGGTGGCGGTGGTGGCGACCGAGACAAGTTCCAGGCACCGAAGGGCCGGTTGCCGAAGCAGGACATGCAACCGCTCACGCCTCCGGCGATGGTGGTCAGGAACGAGCACCCGAAGCTGGTTGCCGAGCCCGCAGTTGCGGTACCGCCTGAGGTACACATCGCTAGTAATAACATGCCGAATCTGGGCGATCCCATGTCGCATATTCCATCCGGACCGCCTTCGAATGGCACAGGATTTGGTGGTGGAATTGGATCAGGATCGGGGGGCGGCGTAGGGGTTGGCGAAGGACCTGGAGTCGGTGCGGGTCGGGGCGGCGGGACCGGCGGCGGAGTGTTCCGCGTGGGTGGCGGAGTTTCTGCCCCGCGTGCCATCTACTCGCCTGATCCCGAATACTCGGAGGAGGCGCGAAAGGCAAAGTACCAGGGCACTTGCGTCCTGTGGCTCATTGTGGGACCGGATGGGCACCCGCGGGATATTAAGATTGCTCGCAGCCTGGGATTGGGCCTGGATGAAAAGGCGATTGAGGCGGTGAAGCAATGGAAGTTTGAACCGGCCATGAAGGACGGGAAGCCGGTCGCGGTGCAGATTAATGTTGAGGTGGACTTCCGGCTGTACTGAGACAGAAATCCAAGTGAACTCGGCCGCTCCTCGGGGCGGCCTTTCCTTTTACCTCGAAAACAAAGATTCACCCCAAAGGACGGCTCGGAATCCGCGCAGCAGGTCAGTTGCAGGAAGGCCTGTTTGCAGTTATTCCTCTAGATCGACGTGCTGAACCTCGCCGATGGGTTGGGCGAGGAACATAGCTCCGAGTCGCTGAAATTTTTCCACCGAATCGGTTGCGAAGAAGCTGCGACGGGGAAGAGCGCGGCGTTCTGAGTCATTAGAACCCGAAAGAGGGCTAAGATTGAGTTTTTCGGCTACCGCACGAGCGGTTGATTCGGCCGAGTCGACGATGGAAACATGCTGCGGCACAACGCGGCGCAGCAAAGGCCTCAGTAGCGGGTAATGGGTGCACCCCAGTAGAAGCACGTCGGCGATCTGGCGTCCGTCGGTGAAGGCTTCATTTAAATAGATGTGCGCCACTTGCTCGGTAACCGGATGTTCTAGCCAGCCTTCTTCGACCAGGGGCACTAGCAGAGGGCAGGCTTTCTCTCGCGCTTCCACCCCGCGCTGGCGAAGCGCCTTCAGGTAGGCATGGCTGCTAACGGTGGCTTCGGTCGCGAGAACCACCACCTTCCGGGATCGGCTGGCGGCGACGGCAGATTCCGCCCCCGGTTCAACCACCCCGATGACGGGCACATGAGCGGCGGCAGAAATCTGGTTCAGAGCCAAAGCGGTCGCCGTGTTGCAGGCGACGACGACGAGTTGCGCCCCCTGCGTTTCTAAGTAATGACAGGCTTTAAGCGCGTAACGGGCTACGGTTTCGGCCGACTTTGATCCGTAGGGCAGGCGAGCGGTGTCGCCGAAATAAACGTAATCAGCGTCGGAGGCGCGCTCGATTAACTCCCTGAGCACGGTGAGCCCGCCGAAGCCGGAGTCGAAAACGCCGATACAAGGTCGCCTGATCGCCATGCGAAAAGTTCATGATAGACGCTCGGAAGTGCCCGTGGATCAGCGCAATCGAATCTTTATTGGCGGACCTGGCTCACGCCGGTGGTTCACCAGAAATTCACCTGGGTGTAACAATCCTGTAACAAACCGCGTCTACAACTCGAAACAGGGGTGGGGAAATAGGTGTCGATAGGAGGTCCCAATTGAGACGACGACTGGTATTTTTTCTATTGTTGCTCGCGCTCGCGATTCCCTCGTTCAGCCAAACGACCCTGAATGGAGCAGGTGCGACCTTTCCTTATCCTATTTACTCAAAGTGGTTCAGCGACTATCACAAGGCTCATCCCGAGGTGCAAATCAACTACCAATCCATCGGGAGCGGGGGCGGCATCCGGCAGGTACTGGCAGGTACGGTGGATTTTGGCGCTAGCGACGGTCCCATGACGGACGAACAGCTCGCGCAAGCGAAGATCAAGATCCTGCACATTCCTACAGTGCTGGGCGCGGTGGTGCCCGCCTACAACGTTCCTGGAGTGTCCGGGGATCTGAGGTTCTCGCCGCAAGTCATCGCCGATATCTGCCTGGGCAAAATTACCAACTGGGATGACAAGGCCATCGCCCAGGATAATCCCGGGGTGAAGTTGCCAAGCATGCCGATTGTTGTGGTCCACCGCTCCGATGGAAGTGGCACAAATTATATTTTCACTGACTACCTGTCGAAGGTGAGTCCCGAGTGGCAAAGCCGCGTAGGTAAGGGTACTTCCGTGAAATGGCCAATCGGAGTTGGACTGGGCGCCAAGGGTAACGAAGGTGTTGCGGGGATGATCCGGCAGATGCAGGGTGCGTTTGGGTATGTGGAGCTGATCTATGCCGTCCAAAATAAAATTCCCTACGGAATCGTGAGAAACGCTGCCGGCACATGGCTGAAGGGTAGCTTGGAAGGCGCGACAGCGGCCGCGGCCTCGGCAAAGAACATGCCTGCCGATTTCCGTGTCTCGATCACCAACCCTCCGGGCCAGAACGCATATCCGATTGCCAGCTTCACTTGGTTGCTGATTCCAACCCAGTCGAAAGACGCGGCCAGGGGGAAGATCCTGGTTGACTTCCTGAACTGGATGCTGGTCGAAGG
>JBPYDQ010000666.1:0-2731 GCA_051986135.1 Terriglobales bacterium
GGCTCTGTGCTCTATGCCATCGCGGAGTCGCCCGTCAAAGAGGGAGTGATTTGGACCGGCAGCACCGACGGGCAGGTGAGTTTAACGATCGACGGCGGCAAGAACTGGAAAAATGTCACCAAGAACATCCCTGATCTTCCCGCTTGGGGAACAATTTGGAACATCGAACCGTCGCACTTTGACGCAGGCACTGCATACGTGGTTGACAACCTGGAACAAGGCGCGGGCGACTATAACGCCTACGTCTATAAGACAACCGATTACGGCCTAACCTGGAAACTGATTACTGCGGGAATCCCGAAATCGGTGAATAGCAGTGCTCACTGCATTGTGGAGGACCCAATGCGCAAGGGAATGCTCTTCTTGGGCACCGACAACTTTATTTACGTTACCTGGGATGATGGAGCCCACTGGACGCTGCTGCGTAACAACATGCCCCCTGCGCCGATTTATTGGCTGACCATTCAAAAGCGTTATAACGACTTAGTGGTTGCCACCTATGGCCGCGGCTTCTGGATTCTTGATGACATCACTCCGCTCCGTGACTACGATCAGGCCCAGCAGACCAGTTCGCATCTGTTCAAGCCCCGTCCAGTATATCGTTATCGCACGTTCGGTAACGGGCGGATGTCCGATGTCAACAACCGCATTGTGGGTGAGAATCCTCCCCCGGGTGCGGACCTGAATTATTTCCTGAAAGTACCCGCCAAGAAGGTCGACATCAACATATTGCGGAAAGATGGCCAACTCGTGCGCAAATTAAAGGGCTCCACGGAACCTGGCATTAACCGGGTTTGGTGGGACCTCCGTTATGAATCGCCCATTGTCGTGAAACTTCGCAATAGTGCTCCTGGTGAACCGTGGGTCCAAAATGGTCCGGAAGGCTGGCGCCACCTGGTGCATTGGAGGAATTTTGAGCATGGGCCGAAAGTCTGGCCGGATTCCTATACGATCAAGCTGGATGTAGACGGGACGGAGACGACGAGCTCCATCGATGTTCTTCGCGATCCGCATGATGACGCTAATGAGGAGCAGATCAGAGCGAACGTCGAATTTCTTCTGCGCCTCCGAGATGAATTGGATCAGTGTGCAAAAGCGATCAATCACATGGAATGGGCACGGAAACAACTCGACGATATGAAGGCGATGTTATCGGAAGACCCGAAGAATGCTTCGGTTGTGGAGCAGATCAATAAAGTCCAGCAACAAATCCTTCCTGTTGAGACGAAGTTCTTCCCGCTGGCTCTTACGGGCAGAACAGAGGACGCCTTTCGTGTTCCAACTCAGCTGTATGGCAAGCTGGCCAACCTTGCCTTCCTTGTGGAAGGCGGCGCGGATTTACCGCCCACCAACCAATCGGTCGAGTTGAACGGCCACTTAATGGGTGATCTTTCTGCGGCTCAAAAAGCTGTTCAAGAACTCGATAACAATATCTTGGGTACGTTCAACACGACACTGCAAGCTCGTGGTTTGGCAGTAGCCATTCAGCCCTAGATTACAAGGAACCCGCGGCATATAGTTGTCTTGAAGCATTCAGTGCGTGGTAGCGAGCGAGATCGATTCCGTCACCCTATTCCTGGATGCCGACTCAGCCAGAAAAGTGGCGGACGCCTTCACCCAAGCCTTCCGCACCCTCAAAGGCGCCAAGGATTCGAGATAGGTGGCCTCAGCAGCTGGACCTCGGAGTAGCGAAACAACGCGCCACCCGGAGATTGGGGATTGAGCGCTTATCGAAATCTCAGCACGTCGTTCACATGTAAACGACGTGCTGACCGCCCATCGCGTTGGGCGGTTTGAGTGCTCGATGACGTGACTGACGGCTCCTACCCGACCGTCCGGCTGGTACCAGCGTTGTGGGCCCCGCCTCTGCTCGTTGTCCCGTAAAAGTCCTCAGTGGCTTCGACTAATGGCGCATCCAAGCCGCATGGGTGTTGCTGCGCCCGGACAGGCCTTCACCGGTTTGTTACCCCTACTTCAGACCTGGTACCCAGTTGCCGTGGTGTATATCTTCGAGCCGCTGCTTTGCTCCAGAGCGTGCCCACTTCTCGATAGTGCGGTTGTTTTTGGTGCTTATCAATACATTGATAACGGAATCATTGAGTTGTCGAAACGACAGCCACCAGGCGGCTTGGTACTTGACAAGTTCATCGTTCGAAGTGAGGAATGGTTTGACACGGGTTACCGCATCATCTTTACCGATGATCTCTTCTGCCCAGCTAAAGTAGTGGGTCGCACTTCTCCCGATCGTGTTTGGCTTCGCACGAACAGAGTCGAATAGTTCGCCGGCGATTCCAGACGGCGACGAAGGAACCGATGCCAAATCTGATTGCGACCGCGGCGCTAGAGCAATCTCCATTCGCCATACGGGAATTGCGACTTCCAAGTCCTGTCCCGTTTTATTTATGAAGATGAGGTGGCGCGATTCCTTTTGAAAGAAAGCCATGGCGGGACTCAAGCACTCCATCACTCCGGGACAAGCGTCGAAATCGTAGTAGCGAAAGGCTATTGTTTGAGAACGTAGGGTGCCTCCCTTCCCGGATATCTTTCGGTCGTCTGCACAGATGCGTGCCGCAACAGCAATTGAATTTGCTCGAGCTCCCCGCCCGATTTGCGACAGGGCTTGGCGCAGGTGCGGCGCTCATGCCGCATGCGGCATGAGAGGCGCTATGCCGAATCCAGGAATATGCCGAACCGAGGCTTTGCAACCCTCAGGAAATAGCGTGAATCCTGG
>JBPYDQ010000667.1:0-6137 GCA_051986135.1 Terriglobales bacterium
CCGGTCTTTCCCACGCGCTCAGACCTCGATAAAGTCTCGCCGAACAATCCCGTGATCCTCGGCCGGGCTGACGGCCATGGCGCGGTAGTCAACTCTGCAGCCCTCAAGCTTGCCAGCATTGACCGTAATACTCCTAATCCCTTCGGCGGAGAGATCTCCAAAGACAAAAACGGCGATCCCAACGGCATGCTGCTCGATCACGCGCAAGGACTGGTGCGCTCCAAGATACCGCCGGAGACGGCAGCCGATCCGGAGAGGGCGGCAGTGGCGGCCGACCAGCGTAGCCTCATGCTGGGCTGGTGTGAAGTGCAGGACCCGGGCGGAACATGGGAGGATGTGGACGTCTATCGCAAGCTCTACCACCAGGGCAAGCTGAAGGTACGCATCTACAAAGCTGTTTACGGTCCCGGTCCGCAAGCCGACCGCCTGTTGCGCGTAGGCGGGCAGATCGGCCTCTTTGATCATCACCTCACGGTGCGCTCCATCAAGGTGGTCTCGGATGGCGCGCTGGGATCGCGCGGGGCGGCCATGCTGGCGCCCTACTCCGATAAACCCGATACCTCCGGTTTTCTCACCGTAGAAGCCGAGCCGCTTCGTCCCATGCTGGTCTCAGCACTCAAGCAGGGCATTCAGGTGGAGACCCACGCCATCGGGGACCGCGCCAACCGCTTCATCCTCGATGAATACGAGCGTGCCTTCAACGCCGTGCCCACGGGAGAGCGCAAAATTGCCGACCCACGCTGGCGCGACGAACACGCGCAGATCGTGAATCCAGCCGACCTGCCACGCTTCGCCAAACTGCATGTGATTCCCTCCATGCAGCCTTCGCACGCGATCGGCGACCTGTTTTTTGCGCCCCGGCGGATCGGCATGGAGCGCCTGCAAGGCGCTTATGCATGGGAGACGTTGATCAAGTCCGGCACGCTGATTGCAGGCGGATCGGATGCACCCGTGGAACGCGGCGAACCCATGATCGAGTTCTACGCCGCAGTGGCGCGCAAGCCGCTACCAGCACGAGCGCAGGGCGCGTCGATGGACGGCTGGCATCCCGAGGAAGCCATGACTCGCGAGCAGGCGCTCAAAGCTTTTACGATGTGGGCGGCTTACGTGGCATTCGAAGAAGATCTGAAGGGAACCATCTCCGCGGGCAAGCTAGCCGATTTCACCGTGCTCTCAGCCGACATCATGAAAATCCCCGAGCCGGAAATTCTGGAGACCAAGAACGTGATGACGATCATTGGCGGGCAGGTAGTGTACGACTCTGCTTCCCATTAAGCCATTTTAGGAATTGCAGTGCAGCGGAGCCCTTGCGATACTGCACCACTCCGCATCAAGCGGCACTCCGCAGACAGTCTTGCCGGCACCAGCGTACCAATACGCGGCGTTCTCCTGGTCGCCTTCCTACGTTGCAGGTAGGCGTGAACCCATGCGCCTCCCCGTCCCACGTCCTCCTGAGCGGATTCATGCGCTCGCTTCCAATCGCCCTTGGCATCCCACCCTAAGCCTATCAGCACACGAGGGAGAGTCCGGCAGGCGGCTCTGCGGCTGTGGAGCATAGTCGAAATTCGTCAAAGTTACTTTGTGTCCCTGTTGAAGTTGGTTGAAGGAAGCCCATCTTTTCCGTTGAGGTTGTCGCTCCGGTGCATGCCCAGAGGCGAGGCCGAGATCTAGCGCGCCTCCAAGATGGCGCTCGCTTGTGTAGCCGCTTTAGAGTAGGCGATCTGTCCAGAGAACATTGCTCGTCGGCGACTTTCTGTAGATCCTTAAAGCCAGCCCGCGTCATCAGGCTCAACACTCGGCTTTCGGAATTGTCTTTCATACGCCCGCTGGAATGAAACAGGTGGTCAAGAACACCGTGCGCTCCGCTCTCCGGGTGCCCGAGGTCGACCATGTGTAACCGCCCAGCGGGCTTGAGCACGAGGTGGATCACACGAAGGGTCTCACTTCTCCTCGGCCGGCTGATGATGGAGCATGAATGAAGAGATCACGGGATCAAGCTGGCCTCTGGATAGCGAGTTCATCTCCGAAACCCTGGTCAGATTGGATGGAAACTCCGGCCCGAGCCGCTTTGCGCTTCGTGCGGGCCGGAGCCTTGGGGTCGGGGTCGATTCAACGATCCCGATATCGGGATACTCGCGCTTGATCAGTACGCCCAGCTACCCGGCTGATATCCAGCGCGCGATGCCCCGGGCTGAAGCGCGGATTGGTCAACGCGGACTGTCCGATCTTTGTCGACTTCAATGCTCTGCGGCTGCGTCGTACACAACCTTCCCGCCGACAAGGGTCTTCAACACCCGAATTTCTAAAATCTGTCTGGCGGGGAGCTTAGTAATGTCCTCCGATCACTGTCAGATCCGCGAGCTTGCACCGCCGGATCGAGCCTTTGGCGTTCTCGTCAAACCCGGCGTAAGCGCCCTCGATGACTGACTCCGTCTTCCTGCTGTCACGCATCCAGACCTCGACCTGCTGGGTACCGAGCGGCGATCCGTGCACGTTAAAAAAAGGGTCGGCCATGACACCAACGTCGCCTGAATTTCCCAATTCTTTCCAGCTTCGGTCGTACGACGATAGCTGTGACATCTTTCCTTGATGAGCGAATCTTAGCAGGTCCCTTCCCGTACCCCCTGAAAGCCCGCAAGATCATAGACTTGCGATGTGAGGAAAATGTGAGCCGAGTTTTAGGCGGCGTCCATTGTCTTTCTCTGGAGGGGGAAACATATTGCGTCTGGAAAGGGGCACATGTGGCTACCGTCGCTGCTCGTACGACGCAATCTCTGGCGGGAATCGAGGCTTCGATCGAGACCGAACGGACTCTCTCGGCTCCCCCTTTGCGGCATCCAAGGCTCGAAGTACTTACCACCTTACGTTTCCTGGCCGCGTTTCATGTCATCCTGTTCCACCTCAAAGTGGAGCGACTCCTCACTGGAGGCCCCTGGTGGTATCAAAACTTTGCCGGCATCGGCTATATCGGTGTGAACTTCTTCTTTGTCCTCTCCGGCTTTATCCTGGTTTACACCTATGCCGCGGACGATCTCGATCCATGCAGATTCTGGAGAGCGCGCTTTGCGCGAATTTATCCTGCCTATCTCCTGTCCCTAGCGGTAACCGCTCCATTTTTCCTTTTCGCTCTCCGGCATCTAAACCTGCCATTCTTCGCATGGAGCGCGCGGCATCTGGCGTTCGCCGCCCTGGCAACTCTCTGTTTATTGCAGGCATGGATTCCGCAAGGCGCGCTTGCCTGGAACCCGGTTTGTTGGAGTCTTTCCGTCGAAGCCTTCTTCTATTCTCTATTCCCCTTTGTGTTGCGCCGCACCCGGGCATTTTCACACAGAATGCTTGTATTCGGGATTGTGGCTTCTTCACTGATCAGCCTCGGTATTTCGGTAACCTATATCCTTGTTCACCCTGATGGCACGGGCAAGATCAACTCGTCTGAAATCTCGCTGTTTTGGAAGAACGTGCTGAGCTTTAACCCCGTGGTGCGGCTTCCGGAATTCATTGTCGGAATGCTGACGGGCCTGCTGTTCATTCGTACAAAAAACAACCCTCGGCTCGGTTCCGTTTGTGTCTTGACCGGGAGCGCCGTGATCTTGCTGATCACAGCTCTGGCCACAACGATCCCCAAACCCTTGATTTCCCCAGGCTTTCTCTCGCCTGCCTGTGCGGCAATCATTTTCGGCGTTGCGCAGCAACCCCGGTGGACGCGATTGCTTGCGCTCCGACGCCTTGTGCTCCTCGGTGAAGCCAGCTACAGCCTTTACCTCCTACATTCATTCGTGATGACGAAGGCATTTGAAGCGATGCCGTATCTGCCGCATGGCATCCGAGTGGCGGTCTGCGTTATGGCCGCATTTGTGGCATCGATCGGTTCCTACGAATTGGTTGAGGAACCGGCCCGAAGATTCCTGCGGCCGAGAAAAACGGCTAGGCTCTAGCGTGTTCCGATCCCCGCGGGTAATGTGGGTCTTCAATGCGGCGGACGTCAACTTGCAGCATCTTTTCCTTTTCGGACTGGTTCTCGTCGACAACACGTCTTGAATCTGTCTGGGCACAAGTGCGTCGGGTTTGACCATCTCTAGAATGGACGAGCTTTGTCGGACCTTATAAAACTATCAGAGGAAGAATGGCTTACTTAGACAATGCGCTCCAGCAACTGCTAAACGAACGCGGGCAAGGCCATTTGCACGTTGAGAGACTCGACTCAGCCATTTCGGTACTGAAGGATTGTGTCGCTTTTCCCCAATTTGTAGACTGAGGGCCATCAGTCGGCTATTCTTTTCCTTAAAGAGTAGACAAAACTCATTTCCAAAGGGGAAATTTACCCGTAGTTCGTAGACGCTTGCCGTAACGAGTAGCCTGGGGATGCTTGGCCGAGTTTGCCTCCCGTTTTCCAGAGCAGAGGAGGCAGCATGGCGTCGCGCGTTGAGACGATTTCCCAATCCGACTCGCTTGTGGTCTCAAAGTCCTGCTTCATTGGGCGCCAGCGAAAAAAGGCGCGAGATTGGCGGAGCTTCAACAACGACCACTACACACGGTTCGGACCGCGAGCTTTCGCAAAGCACCTGGACGACAATGGCAACCTAAATTTTAGAGACTGCTAAGTATGCAAGTCCCCTTACTTCTCTCGTTTTGGTTCACCGTAGCTGCATACGTGGTGCACTGCATCGACGAGTCCCTGCTCGGCGGCAGCTTTGTCGAAAAGGTGCGCCAGCATTGGTGGCCGGAATATTCTTGGACGAAATTTTTTTGGTTCAACTCCGGCTATTTCGTCGTGATGATCGTCAGCGTCGTTCTGTTCGACTTTCACGGCGGCACGTGGATGATCCTGCCGTTGGCCTGGGTCATCGAACGTGCCTGCAACGGAGTCTGGCACGTTGGCTGGTCGATTCGCTTCCACGAATATTCGCCGGGCCTGGTGTCAAGCATCCTGATGTGGATGAATCTTTATTTCGTGGTGCGTTACCACCCTGCAGACGAAGCGATCTCTTCCAACATATGGATTCCGGCGCTGGTGATGGGCGGAGCCTTTACGGCATTCCTGGTGTTGTACTTTCCGCTTGTCAAAGGACGACAGACGCGATCCTGAGGACCACCCGCTCAATTGCAATCGGTAGGTTTGGCCGATTGTACCTTGAGCGCACCTTTCAAGATGGGACTAATGGCATGGTACTACCTGAGGGACAGAGCGCCCCGGGACGTGCCAGGGACAATTAAGGGGGCTTGATATGTACTCGGCGAGCATGGTCTCCTTAATCCGGATTACGCTCGGGTTGGATCGCATTTCGAATGCCAGCCGCGCGAGACGCTTACGGGCCGACATTGTCAGAGACGCCCTACGATAGTTGCCGCATAATAATTGGTCTGCCCTCGGCGAGTTCCCACTGGTTTCGGGGCAGGAATTCATCGCGCGAGATAGGTGGTGCCTCAGCCGTAAGATAGCATCACGAATTCAACAGCGACGTTTTGGCTACGTGTGCGCGATATGTGTGTGCCATGGGTAGGTACCTCGTAAAGACCGGTGGCATTTTGATTGTCGCTGCAATGGCAGCAGCATCCCTACCTAGTCCTCAGCTGCTGGTGGCACAACCTGGAGCGTGAGGAGATCACAGACTCTGTGAGGCAGGCCGCAAGCGGCAGTTTCGCGCATCTTTCGGATGGCTTCACTCACTACGAGATCGCCGGCCTCGGGAGCAGTAGAGTCGTAGTCTTGATTCACGGATTCTCTGTGCCTTACTACCTGTGGGACAAGACGTTCGATCCCTTAGGTAGAGCCGGGTTTTGTGTCCTGCGGTATGACCTTTACGGGCGTGGGCTCTCCGACCGTCCGCACGAGCACTACAACGCAGATTTGTACGACCGACAACTGTCACAGCTTCTCACGTCTTTGCGCGTGCAAACGCCGGTGGATCCGGTGGGAGCGTCCATGGGTGGTGCGATCGCGGTGATCTTTGCGGCCCGACATCCGGAGAAAGTGCGCACACTCGCGCTATTCGATCCAGGTTACTGGGCAGGTAATTCCGTCGTTTGGCCGATAAAGGCTCCACTGTTCGGAGAGTGCTTCGCGTGTGGATATATAGTTTCTTCCCTGCCGGACTGGCAGAGGCGGGACTTCATTCATCCGGAGCGCTCTCCAGACT
>JBPYDQ010000668.1:0-4870 GCA_051986135.1 Terriglobales bacterium
CTACTGAGAGTGCTCCGGTTGGCGAATGACATAACGGCAGCGGAAGCTGTAACCGCAGGTGCAGATCATAAGCACAATTGACCCTTTCCGTTCGGAACCGTGTCTATAACGCGAGCGCTACCGCATGAACCAGGCAAAGACGCAATTCCCGCAAGACGAACGAGCATTCCGACGGCTATACCGTAAACGGGTTACGCTATTCGTTTTCGCTTCCATCGTCGCCTGCCTCGTGCTGGCCGCCCTATATGACGTGGTCCAGACGATGGCTCGTTTAGATAGAGTGGAACATGAGCGGGACACCTGGCAGCGCCCGGACGTGGTCCTTGAGGAACTCAACGTGAAAGACGGTGGTGTCGTTGTGGACCTGGGGTGTGGAGTTGGCTATTTCACATTGAAGGCGTCAGATCAGGTCGAGAACACAGGAAAGGTCTTAGCGGTGGATATTCTGCGGTACCCCTTGTACGTGCTTCGCACCAGAGCTCTGCTCAGTGGCCGACGCAATGTAGAGACCATTCACGGGACCGTTGACGATCCGCACCTGCCCATAAACGCTGTCGATGCTGTGCTGATTGTTAACACCTATCACGAGCTGACGGCTTCAACGGCCATCCTTGCCCATCTTCACGATGCGCTGAAGCGTGACGGTCGTCTGGTGATAGTAGATCGCAGTCCCAATGATCTCGGGGGACCTAGCGAACTTGAGGCTGGACATCACGAAATCGCCGCGTCCAAGGTCGCAAGAGAACTTGTTTCGGCTGGATTTGAAATCGTTAGGCGTGACGATCATCTCGTTGATCCTCCACAAGAAGGCCATAGTTTGGTGGTTGATAGTCGCCCGGAAGCGGATTGACAGAACTAACACAGAAGGTGAACAGCCTCCGAAGAGGCGCGTGCAGTCGACGAGAACGCGACTGCTGTTAACCGCTCAGCTTTATGCCAGCGTCTTTCAGAACTCCAAGCGAGCCTGAATTGCAATCATCCGCGGGCTGTTATCCCCTCCGAGGCCTACTCCGAGCAGACCTGTGGGAGGCGAGGTCGTATATGTCAGTGTTCCGAAACCCGTCTGTGTTGCCGGCTTGCCGGGGATGCCCGCCAGCACGATACTTGGGAGCCCAAAGTCCGGGTGGTTGAAGACATTGAAGAACTGAGCATCTACGCGAAGCTTCAGACGTTCCGTTACTGGGAACCGCTTGGTTAGATAGAGGTCGCTCCAGAAGAAATCCGGCCCGCGCAGCGCATTACGACCAAGATTTCCGAACTGGCAGGTTTGAGCGTTGTCTCCGCCTAGGCAAGTGCCCGTGCTCGGATCGACAGCCGAGACAAAGGCATCTGGGTTGAGCCATTGGATCGTTCCGGGCTGCGTGACGTCTGGAATCGGACGATGCTCATACAGAGGCACCCCGGGTACGACGCTCGCGAACTGCGGCCCACCGCCCTGCACGATGCCATTTCCGTTCGCAGAGTATGGCGTGCTCAGGACAGAAAACGGGACTCCGCTGTGCCAAAACACGGTCCCTGAAAGTTGCCATCCGTTCAATGCAAATCCCAAAGAATGGTTATGTAGCTTGACAGGGAGTTGGTAGACATATTGTGCCGATAGATTGTGGCGAATGTCATAGTCGCAAGGACCATAGTTGCGACGGAGTTCGCCGGGCAGCGGAGACAGAATGGCTCCGGCGGAGAATTGCAAAAAGCCCCCATTTGAGACTTCGTCCAGACAATGGCTCCAGGTGTAATTGACCTGGCCTTGCAGTCCATGTGTCAGGCGTTTCATCGCGGTCAGTTGCAGACCGTTGTAGTTGCTGTCGGCTCCTGTCGAGAGCTGAGTCACCGCCCCGAACCTGGGATCCGGCGGCTGCATAAATGGAAGAGGTGCAAAACAACCTTGGCAGACTGTCTCATAGCCATTCACTTGAGTGAGATAAGGTTGATTCACGGCGCGGGTACCGACGTACTGCGCCTTCACAGCAGCTGCAGTTCCTATCTGGCGCTCGACGCCTAGGCTCCACTGCATGAAATACGGCGCGTGGAGTTTGCCATCCGGTACCGCTGTGATATTCACAGGAGGGAGACAGGCGCCTGCGCTTGCCGGTGGCGTTGCACACGAGAGCTCGCCTTGCGCGAATCCGCTGCCGAAGTTCTGATTCGCAATTACCGTGGCATCGACAGCGCTGCCCGTCACGCCCGGCGCGATTATCGTTCCCCCGACCGTGCCGAGCAGGCCGCCTTGAAACGTCCGCACAAAAGGCGGATTGGAGCCAACAAGGTCAGCTATGCTTCCCGGCAGGATGTCGCTGAAGATCCCGAAGCCGGCCCGGAGCACCGAAACTTTTCTGACCTGCCAAGTAATGGCCGTCCTTGGTTGAAGAATGGCCAGTGGCGTTGACGAGAAAATGTGGCTGAGGCCGGTTTGAATCACCGCGTTCAACGGCTGGTTTAAGTCATGAGAGATCGAAGCAAAAGACCCACTAAGCCTCGCGATCTGCTGGTGAGGATTCAACGGGTTGGAATTGAAGCTGTCGCGCAAGCCGAAAGTCCATGTCAGTTTGGGTGTCACCTTCCAGGTGTCCTGCGCGTACAAATCAAGATTTAGGAAGTTGAATGGCTCGTTGGGCGTGAGAGGGAAAGCCTTCGCGACTGTCGAAGCAACTCCGTAAATGAATTGCGGCAGCGTTGTGTAACGAGCGGTGGGGACAGTGCCTTGGCCGAAATCGAAGTCATTGAGGCGGAAGATCCGGGTGTTTGTGCCAAACCGCAACTCGTGGGAGCCGCGACTCCAGGCGAGATTATCGTTGATAAAAAAACGAGACGCCCGTCGCCCCTGAATCCAGTTGTTGTCGAGCCCGCCGATTGTCGTAAACGGAGCGTTTGCACCGCTTCCTTGCAGTACGATCGGGAATGCCGCGAGTGTCTTCTGAAAGTCCTGTGGACCAAAGAGGCTCGCATACCAGGAAAACGCCGGGTTGAAATAGTTCACGAGGTTCTGCGAAAAGACGTGTGCGTGGCCCGCCGCAAACGAGTACAGCGGCTGTGGAGAAACTGCGTCGAAGATGCCGTTGATTGGGTCGGTGTAGGCCGCTTGGACGCCAGTATCGGCCTGGAAGCGGAACCACACCGTGTCCTTTGAGCCCATGTTGTAATCGATGCGAACCGTTTGCACCTGCTCGTGATCATCGCTGGAATGGGAGATTCCTCTTCGATTGGCGCAACCATTACCGTTGGCAGGGGTACCTGCTGTTGCTGAACCGTCTGGGTTGATTGGACACCCCAGCACCGCGAGTGGTGTGCCGGCAGTGTTCACATATAGGGAGAACAGCTTTTGATAGAACGGAACCAGTTGAGGCGCCGGCGAGTAGCTTGATCCCGTCACCGAGTCTTTCCCGCCAAGCGGCAACTGTTCTAGGACGTACTGCTGGAACGGGGCGCTGGGAACAGTGATCGTAGAGAAAATGGGAAGGGCGATTCGAACCCATTCGCTGTCAAAAAAGAAGAACAGCTTGTCATGTAAGATCGGCCCGCCGAGGCTACCGCCGAAGTGATTCACGTTCGATCGTGGTTTGTGATTGCCTGGGATCGCGTTCGTGAAGTAGTTCGCCGCGTTCAGGAGCGAGCCGTTCCAGAGCTCGTACAGATTTCCGTGAAACTGGTTTGTGCCGGACTTGGTGACGTAATTGACCTGGGACGCCCCATATCGGCCCTGATCGACCGAGTACGATAGCGTGTTGACCGTCAACTCCGAAATCGAGTTAAGCCCCAAGACCAAATTTGTCGACAAGCCGCTGTTGAGATTCGTCAGTGGGTCGTTTGTCTCGAGCCCATCGACGATATATCCGTTGGACAGCGCCGGCAGCCCATTGAACTCGACGTTGCCAAATCCGTTCGTGCCGCCCACGAAATCGTTGCTGCTGCCCGCGGTATTGATTAAGGCGCCAGGCGCAAACTGCAAGGGATAGGTCAGATCCCCGCCTGGGTTGGGCATATCCTCAAGCACCGGTGCGCTCAACGTGGTGGAAGTGTTGGCATTGCCAGGATTCACAAGGGGCGCTTCGCCCCCCACCTCAACCGTTTCTGTGCTCTCCGCCAACCGGAGCTTGAAGCTGACTGTCTGCTTCTGTCCCAGGCCGGCGACGACCTTATCGACTTCGGCCTGAGCGAACCCCGGTGCCGCGACTAGCACGGAGTAAATGCCAGGTGTCAACTGGGGAAAATTGAACCGTCCCGCTCCATCCGTTTTGACGCTTCTCTTCAGAGCAGTCTCGCGATTCGTGATCGTGACCGTCGCCTCCGGAAGGAGCGCATCGGACGCGTCTCGGACCTCACCCTGAATGGCACTGGTGGTTTCCCCTTGCGCAAATGCCTTTTGTTGAAACAGAAGAACGGCAGCAACCAGGAAGAGGAATGCAATGGGACTGTAAAGAGCGCCCTGGACTAGCGACCGCTTGGCATATTTTTTTTCAAGAACCACGCAGAAACCCCACTCGTGGCATTCTCGCTAGGATACGCGAATATACCACATTAGTTAACTATGGCAAATAGAGATATATAAACTATGCTTTATAGCGGCTAGGTAGCATCAGGATGTTTGGTCCTCATGCACTGGCGTGTCGCTATAAAAAGGGGGCAACCTGATCCGACGAGTTCAGGTCCGGACGCAACAGGTTTGGCCGGAACCGCCGACGCGAGCCCTCCTTCCAATCACTTGTATTGCCGTGCGCCCTCTTTTGTGTTGTTGAAGTGTTGGCTCAAAACTGATGCTTGAACAATCGGTCGCATATTTAGTCGAATGGGTTGGACCAGCATCGCGATCGGCCTCATTAGCCGCCCTAGCCGCTGAACCCATTCAGCTTAGGGCCAAGGTTCAGCTGAAGTG
>JBPYDQ010000669.1:0-14478 GCA_051986135.1 Terriglobales bacterium
GGCGAGCTAATGTCCTGGAAGCGGGCAGGGAACGAACAGAACTGAGCTTCGATCAGAATTCAGCCAGAAGGGCTGCTCATTGCAGCCCTTTTTTCTGGTAAGCCGTTGTAAGGAATAGCTTTGCTGCAAGTCCCCCTGCGTCGGGCCAAATCCGTGGAACGAGGACATAGGTCGCTGGCAGGAGGAACACGGTCCCGGATAACCGGCCGATGGATGTCGGAGCCCGACCACCCGCTTGTTACCCGCCGGAGCAAATAAGCGGAAACTAAGAGCGTGACCCGAGCATCTTAACGGCTATAATAAAATCACTTCTTCGTACATGACGTCTCCATCCAAGAAGATCAAATCGATGTCGAACAAATTAAAGGCTGTCCTTCTCGTCTCCTCCGTGGCTATTGTGCTGTTCATGGCGTTAGGCCTGAGCGGCGTGCGCGCTTCCAGCAACGATGGCGCTTATCGCCAGCTTGAGGTCTACAGCGAGGTGCTCTCGCGGGTGCGCAGCGAGTATGTCGAGGAACCAGATATACCGAAGGTTACCGACGGCGCGCTGCACGGCTTGCTGGAGTCGCTGGATGCCGAGTCCAGTTATCTGAGTCCCGCGCAGTACGCCGAGTATAAGCAGCATAAAAGCTCTGCCAAGGCGGATATCGGCGCGGCCGTCTCCAAGCGTTTCGGCTACGCCGCCGTAATTTCTGTAATTCCTGGAGGACCGGCGGACAAGGCGGGAATCGAAAGCGCCGATATCTTCGAAGCCATCGAGGGCAAAAGCACGCGCGAGATGTCGCTGGCTGAAATACATAACATGCTATCAGGCCCGCCGGGATCGAATGTGACTGTTTCGGTGGTGCGCGCTCGCCGGGCGGAGCCGCAGAAAATGACAATCACGCGGGACGCGGTTGCGATCCCCGCAGCCACTGAAAAAATGATGGAAGACGGCATCGGCTACATCAAAGTGGACGCCTTCGCACCCGGCAAGGCCCAGGAGATTGCGACGCGCATTAAGTCCCTGCAGAAGCAGGGGGCGAAGAAGCTGATCCTGGACGTGCGCAATGCTGCCGAGGGAGAAGAATCGGAAGGCATCGCCGCAGCAAATCTGTTTTTAAACCACGGCACCATAACCTATCTGCAAGGACAGAAATATCCTCGCGAGGCGTTCAATGCCGATCCTCAGAAGGCGATTACCAGCCTACCCGTGGTAGTGCTCGTGAACCGGGGAACGGCGGGTCCAGCTGAAATCGTGGCCTCCGCGATTCTGGAGAATGCACGGGGAGATGTAGTCGGCGACAAGACGTTCGGCGAAGGCTCCATTCAGAAGGTTTTGGAAATTCCCGACGGCTCAGCTCTGATTTTGTCCATTGCGAAATACTACTCACCCAGCGGTAAGGCCCTGCAGGACACCGCAGTGACTCCCAACATTCTGGTTGCGGACAACGATGATGACTCAGTGTTGCCCGATGATGAGCAGCAGAGCGCTCCGCCGCAAGAGGCCAAACCACAACGGCCACAGCCGGACGATCAGTTGCAGAAAGCGATTGACGTTCTCAAGAACCGGCAGAACAAAGGATAGTCTTTTTAGTTCGATTTCTTCGAGAAGCGCGCCCTTGGGGGCGCGTTTCCCTTTAGTGAATGCATTACGAAGAGTTGCGCGCCCCGGTTACGCCTCGACGGCCACTACGTTCCAGATGACGCTCTCTCACGGACCGACCCTTCTATCAGGAATGACCGAGGTCGCGGTCTGTTACCCAAACTGGCATCCTGTCCTGAGTAGGAGCAAGTGGCGACGCTCGCAGGAAGGTTTAGAGGCTCTGCGGTGTCACGCGCAAACTCCTGGAAGACAGCTACTGTTGGCCTCGGCGCGCTGCTATCCTAAAGGGTAGATGCCCATGCCGTCTGTCCTCACAGATCTTCCTCCGGTTGAGGTGGCACGAAGGAAATACGTGGGCAAGGTTGTCTTCGGCCTGCTGGTCCTGTTGGCTGCACTGGTAGGCGCGTCCGTCGGCCTTTTGCTCGTCTACTCCACCGACCTTCCCCAAGTGGAGCAATTGGAGCACTATCGGCCCAGTTCGACCACCGATCTGTACGACGATCACGGCCGAGTGATCGGTTCGTTCGCGCTCCAGCGCCGCGTGGTGGCCACTTATGAGGACTATCCCAAGGTCTTGCGCGACGCCCTGATCTCGGTTGAGGACAAGGATTTCGAGAAACATTCAGGCATTAACTTTTGGCGAATTTTGGGGGCGGCGTACCGCGACATGATCTCCGGCGGGAAGGTGCAGGGGGCGTCCACACTTACCATGCAGCTCTCCCGCAACCTGTTTTTGACGCCCGATCGCACTTTTCAGCGCAAGATGCAGGAAATGTTGTTGGCCATGCAGATCGAGCGTCATTTCACCAAGCCACAGATTTTCACCCTCTATGCAAACCAGATTTATCTTGGGCACGGAGTGTATGGCTTTGAAGCTGCCTCGGAATATTACTTCAGCAAACCTGCCCGGCAACTGAGCTTGGAGGAGGCGGCCTTGCTGGCTGGTCTTCCCAAGTCGCCGGGGTACTATTCGCCTATCAATCATCCCGAACACGCACTCCGCCGGCGGAACCTGGTGATTAATGCCATGCTGGAAGACGGCAAAATCACCGCTCCGCAAGCCGCCCGTGCCAAGGACTCGGCCATTCAACTTGTGGTTGAGAAAGATCCCAACTCGCTGGCGCCCTACTTTGTTGAAGACATTCGCCGCTACCTTGAAAACAAGTATGGCACCGACGAGGTACACCAAGGTGGATTGCGAGTATACACGTCACTCGATATGCGTCTCGAACGCGCAGCCAATCAGGCTGTGTTGGACGGCCTAGCCGCTTACGAACGCCGCCACAGATGGAAAGCTCGCCTGCCAAACGCCATCGCCATGGGTGTTCCCCTTGATAAATACCGGCACCCGGATTGGGACAATGATCTTGAGCTTAATGGCTACGTTCACGCTCTAGTGATTGAAGTTCGTCGGGCCTCTGCAACCATAAAATTTGGCGCCTATATCGCAACCCTCAGCCAGGCCGATGCCGCGTGGACGGGACAGAAAATCGGAAATATCCTTTCCGTCGGCGATGTTGTTTACGTCAAAATTCTTTCGCTCGGACAGAACGGTCAAGCGAAGGTTAGCCTGGAACAGGATTCCGGCGTTCAGGGCGCCTTGCTTGCGATCAATAACGCGAGCGGAGAGATCAAAGCCATGGTGGGGGGGCGCGACTTTGAAGAATCAAAGTTCAACCGCGCCACGCAAGCCATGCGCCAAGTCGGATCGTCGTTCAAGCCCTATATCTATACCGCCGTTATGGATCGGGGTGGCTCGCCCAATGACACCATCCTGGATGCGCCGACGATGTTTCAGAGTGGTTCGACAGCATACATGCCACACAACTATGACGAGAAGTTCGAAGGAAATATCACATTGCGGCGGGCGCTGCTCATGTCGCGCAACATTCCAGCGTTGAAACTAGCCGACGGGCTCGGTATGAAAACCGTCATCGACTATGCTCATCGCTTTGGAATTACTTCAAATCTACCTCCCTATTTACCGGTTGCCCTGGGCGCCGCCGAGGTGACTTTACTGGAGCAGACTTCGGCATATAGCGTGTTTCCCAACGACGGCGTGCGCATCGTACCGCGATATATCACGAAGGTAACCGATTACGAGGGGCGCGTTCTCGAAGAAGACTTTCCCGAGGTTAAAGATGTGGTGAGCGAGCGTACGGCGCGCATTATGGTCTCCATGCTGCGTGATGTTGTCCTGCACGGCACCGCCATTGCGGCTTCCGGCATGAAATACTCGGTGGCTGGAAAAACCGGCACGACAAACGATTTCACGGATGCCTGGTTCGTTGGCTTCTCTCCATCAATGACGGCGGGAGTATGGGTAGGCTTTGATGAGAAGAAGTCCCTGGGTGCCAAGGAGACCGGAGCGCGCGCGGCGTTGCCGATATGGATCAATTTCATGAATGCCGCCCTCGCCGGCACGGATCCCGGTGAGTTCGAGGCGGCTCCGATTCTCCCGCCCAGTCCAGTCGCGCTCAAGATCGACACGCCGGATACGGCCCCCGCCGGGGATGAAACGCACTGAAATCCGGGAAAATACCCCAGGTATTTCAGTATGCGCGGACCGCTGTTCCGCGATACGTTTAAGGGAACCGAGTGCCTGGGTGGGGTGGTTAGGAGGGGCGGTAATTACGTGCAAGGAGACGAACAGCACACACAGCACAGCCGCCATCAGGAACGGGTTGATTCCTGCCATCGAACAGTCAGCATTGGTTCGATTTCTTTGGCCAGAGCTCCGGCTCGCGGCGGAACCGGGCAAAAGCCTGGTGCAGCCAGAAAGCTATAATCTGCCTACATGAAGGCGATCGCAAAATTAGTTCTACTTGGGCTGGTGCTGCTCATGGTAGCGATGATCTCGGCGCTTACGGCTATGCGATTTGCGATCCACGGCCATGAAGTGCCGGTCCCTAATCTCGTGGGCATGACGGTGAGCCAGGCGGAGCGGGCATCGGTGGCCAGTGGCCTTGAGGTCCAAGTTGAGCGGCAGTATTACAGCTCCAGTGTTGCCGAGGGAAAGATCATGTCACAGACCCCCGAGGCCGGTACCGGTGTACGCCGGGGCTGGCAAGTGCGGGTGGCGCAGAGTCTGGGACCGCAGCGAGTCGCAATTCCAGATGTGACAGGAGAGACTTTGCGTGCCGCGGAGCTGAACATCGAGCACCGGGGCCTGGAACTCGGCAGCACCGCCGTTCTTCCCAGTGCGAACGTGCCCCCGGATCAAGTCATCGCTCAAAGTCCACCGCCAAACTCCGGCAGAGTGGCCGCACCCCGAATCAGCCTGCTTCTTTCTGCTGCTCCGGCAACCCCATCTTACCTAATGCCCAGCCTTGTCGGGCAGTCGTTCGAGTCAGCTACAGGGATACTAGAAAGTGCAGGTATGCGCTTGGGTACGGTTAAAGTTGCGAGCCTCGAGCAGTCTGCACCCAACATAAGCACGCCGACGGCGGGTACAGCAGGTCCTCGAACGCAGGAGCCAACGCCGTCTCCATCGAGCCTGGTTCTTTCGCAGGATCCAGCTGCCGGGCAACCAATCATGGCCGGCTCAACCGTGAATTTCGAAGTCAGTCGCTGAATCCATGCTGGGTTAATTGGAAAGCACAGTAATCTCGGCGACGGGAAGGTACCCGCGGCAAGAGAATAGGAAGAAACTCCGAAACAGGTCTAGTTGCCCTTCTTTTTTCCCGCTCGCAGGATGCGCTCGTCAATCGGCTTGCGGCCGGCGAAGCCCTCTTCGGTGCCATGCCAGTGGGAAATCGCCGCTTCTCCCAACTTCCAGCACAGTAGGATGATTTCACCGTCAACACGACAGGGGAAATCGAGAAGCCCGATGTCGAGATCCTTGACCTGCACACCCGTGGCATCAATTTCGGCAACCGCATCTTTGACGCGCTGCACAGCTTTCTCGCGTTGAGCTTTACGACGTGCCAAGTGCACGATATTGAGCAGCGTTCCGCCTTTAAGAAATACCTTGTGAGCGGTGGCCTGAAACTCGGCATCCACTTCTTCAATGAGTTTCTTTCCATTAATGGCATTGCGAAGCAGCGATTCGAGAACCGGCAAAAGGGTTTGCGCTTCTTCCAGGGAGAAGGTTCGGTTAGACATAGCAGGCGTATGGGTATTGTAATCTATCGGCCTGGCTTGGGGGTAGCCGAGGGAACCGCCTGAAGGGTTACTCTCGGGCTTCCGCGGCAAACATCGAGGCCTTCCCTTGTCGCACAAGATGAATTTAGTTTAGTTTCCTCTCTTTCCGCACAATGCCCAGTCGCAAGCAGGGAAACGAAACGAGGAAGGGAGGACCCTATTGCCAGTAGAAGGCGAAGTACAGTTTAGAGCTAGCCGCCGATATGGACCATGGTCCGCGAAGGGGGGACGAAGTCCGGCTCTCCGATGTGATGGCGGGCCTCTTTTCGGTCCACAACACTTCGAATAAAGTCCACCAACTGACTGTCGGAAGCGCCACGGCCCATCAATTCATGCAGATCGTGGTCCCACGCAGAAAATAGGCAGGTGCGGATCTTACCGTCGGACGTGATGCGGATGCGGCTGCAATGACCGCAAAAAGGACGAGAGACGGGGGCAATGATTCCAATCTCACCGACACCATCGTCAAACATATAACGGCGTGCCGTCTCGCTCCGCTCATGGGGAATTTCGACCAAAGTACGGTATTCCGCCATGCGCTGGAGGATTTCGTCGAGCCTGACGACAACTTCCGGCGACCATACCCGACCTTCCTCCAAGGGCATGAACTCGATGAATCGTACGACGACGCCTTCTTCCCTGGCGAAGATGCCGAAAGGAACGACTTGATCTTCGTTGAAGCCGCGCATTAGCACACAGTTGACTTTCACCGGGGCCAGGCCGACATGCTTAGCCTGGCGAATACCGGCCAACACTGAATCGAATCCATTGGATACCCGGGTAATGCGGGCGAAGCGATCGGGATCAACCGCATCCATGCTGACAGTGACCCGGGCGAGGCCGGCTTGCTTGAGCGGTTCAGCCAGATCCCGAAGCAGATGACCATTGGTGGTCATCGCCAGATCGAGGGGCCGACCATCGGCACTCGGCAACTGGGACAGCTCGCGAATGAAATCGACGACACCACGGCGCAGCAGGGGCTCGCCGCCCGTTAGCCGGACTTTCTTGATCCCCAGTCCGGCGAAGATCTGGACCATGCGCAGGTAGTCGGAAAATGGCAGCTGGCCATATACGGCACCATCATTGCCGGTACGGCAATACACACACTTGTAGTTGCAATGGTCCGTGATCGAGATGCGCAGATCGGTGATGGCACGCCCGAATTTGTCGGTAAGAAGCATTCAGCGCTCGAACATCCAGCACCCAGTCAGCACACCTCATTGACTCCCGGGCAACAGAGCCGCAGGGCTGAGTGCTGGTGGCGCTGGGTGCAAGGAAAGGTGGCACGAGCAGGGTGCTCAGGCACGCTGATGGGTGTCTCCTTTCCAAGTGCTCCTCGCAGAGCACGGGAGGCACAGGCGTTTCCCCCTGTGCCCTCGGTTTTGTAGCACCAGTTCCCACGCCTGCTACAAAACCTCGCCACGCCGGCCGTAGTATTCCGCGGGCCGAAGCGGTCGGAAACGCATAGCTAATTATATAGGCTGGCGAGCGAAATGCTCAGCAGATTTGCTGAACCAGTTCGAGACTCTAACGAACTATGGCTATTTTAGCGCTTTATCGATCGCGGCTTGCGCCAGTGGCACCATTACCGCATATCCGACCTTGTTCGGATGCAAGCCATCGGTGGCCAGGTCGCGCTTCAACAAACCTTTGCCGTCAACCATGGAACTGAAGTAATCCAGGTAAGTAACGCCATTGGCGGAGCAGTAGTTTTTGAGCCAGCGATTTAGCAGCAGAATTCTTTCAGGCGACCGTTGCGCGAACAGCTCCTCGGACTCGGGCGTGTAATTATGAGCCGGCAGGATCGAGGAAAGGACTAGGTGGATATTATGGGCGCGGGCCAATTCGGCCAGAGATCGGAAGTTGGCTTCAACGTCTGATTCTGCGATCGGCCCGCTGTTGCCGGCAATGTCGTTAGTTCCGGCCAAGATCACGACGACTTTAGGCCGAAGGTTGATTACATCCTGGCGAAAACGAACCAGCATCTGCGAGCTGGTCTGGCCGCTGATGCCACGATTGACGTACGGCTTCGAGGGAAATGACTCTCGAAGGTTCCACATATCGGTGATCGAGTCGCCAAAAAAACAACGCGGTTTTCGCCGGGTGCAGGAGCTTTCAGGGCGGCATTGGCCGCGCGATAACGCGCGAGCTCGCCGTAATCGTTTAGATAAATGGCGATGCGCGAGGCGCGGTAGCGATCCAGTCCCGGTGAACCGGTCACGGGGAGTGTGACTGTTTGCTGACCGGCGGCCAGAACTGTGGCCACCACTTCCGCGCTGAGACAGATGAATCGGAGTAATTTCATACAAATCCTCGGAAGAATTTCTTCTTGCAGGTTGTGCCACACAGCCCGCCAGGGAAACAAAGGCATCCGTCACATGCCGTCGTAATTGGGCCCTCCGCCTCCTTCGGGCGGAACCCAGGTGATGATCTGATAGGGATCCTGGATGTCGCACGTCTTGCAATGCACGCAGTTGGAAGGGTTCAAGCTGATGCGCTTGCCGTTTGGCGCCGAGCTGTCGTCCAGCATCTCGTAAACATTGGCGGGACAGAAGTGCTGACAGGGGCTGCCGAACTCCTTGATGCAGCGTTGCTCGCAAATATTCGTGTCGTGGATGATCAGGTGCGCGGGTTGATCCTCTTGGTGCCGGGTTCCGGAATGGTAGAGATCGGTAAGTTTGTCGAACGTAAGCTTACCGTCTCCTTTCGATGGTCCGAGCAGATGTTTTTCCATTCCGCCATCGGCAGGAAGTTCGGCGAGCGGTTTCATGAGCTGGTAACCCGGCTCCGCCGGATACGGATCGCGCAAGCCGCGGCCGCCGGTGAACTGCTGCAGACCGGCATGCAACAATCCAGCCCAGAAGCCGTGGGCAAAGCCCTGATGGAAATTGCGCACCTTCCAGAGCTCTTCTCGAATCCAGCTGGATTCGATCCGGCGTTGGAAATCGCCCAGGGCGGCGGCGGAAGTGTCGGCCTTCTCGAGAGCTTCGAACGCGCTCTCGGCGGCCAACATTCCACTCTTGATAGCGAGGTGAATTCCTTTCAGGCGCTGTGAGTTGAGGAACCCGGCCGAGTCGCCGAGAAGCATCCAGCCATCGCCCGCAACCGGAGGAATCGCCCACCAGCCGCCATACGGCAGAGACTTGGCGCCGTAGCGGATCATTTTTCCACCCGCGAGCAGCTTCGCGACGAAGGGATGCTTTTTAAAATCCTGCAGCACATGCTGGGGATCGAGGCGCGGGTCGGAATAGTCGAGGCCGGTGACGAATCCGAGGGAGACGACATTGTTCTTGCCGCCATAGATCCATGCGCCGCCGTATTCTTTGGACGTCAGCGGCCAGCCCAGGGTGTAGATGACCTCCCCGGCTCGAATCTGTCCTGAGGGAACCTCCCACAATTCTTTAACGCCGACTCCGTAGGTTTGTGGGTTGCGATCTTTATCCAGTTCGAAACGGCGAACGAGTTGCTTGGTTAATGAACCGCGGGGACCCTCGGCGAGAATGGTGATTTTCGCCTTAAGGTCGTAGCCTGGCTCAAAATTCGATTTGGGCTGGTTTTGCTTATCTACGCCCTTGTCATCGGTGCGCACTCCGGCAACACGTGGGCCGTCGAAGAGCAACTCCGACCCGGCAAATCCTGTGAAGACCGTTATCCCGGTTTCTTCCACCTTACTGCCCAGCCATTTCACAAAGCGATTGAGCGAAATCATGTAATTGCCGTGATCACGCAGCGGCGGCGGTGTGAGGGGGAACTTAAGCTTGGCTTTCTCGGTAAGGAAGTAGACGGATTCTTTACTGACCTGGGCGTCGATTGGCGCTTCTTTTTCCCAGCCGGGCAGCAATTCGTGCATGGAGCGGGGATCGAGCAACGCGCCTGACAGACAATGCTGACCTATCTCCCGCGATTTTTCCAAGACATAGATGTTTTCCTTGGTGAGCTGCGAGTCCGGATTCTTGCGGTTGTACGCGTCAATCAACTGCGAAAGGCGCAGAGCGCAGGCCATTCCAGCAGGACCGCCGCCGACGATGACCACGTCGGCGTCCATCTGCGGGCGCTCGATGCCTTCGATCGGCTTGCGAAAGATCAGCATGCAAAATCTCAGGGTTGAACTTTCATGATTCGAAGTCTTGGAATCTTGGAAAGTTCCGCAACCTGATGATGTTAAGCTCCGGCTTTCATCTTTTTAATCTCTTCGATCAGCGGCGGGACCAGATCGAACAGATTTCCCACTACCGCGTAGTCGGAAATTTCGAAAATCGGGGCTTCAGAATCTTTATTGATGGCAACGATAGTCCGTGCACCCTTCATTCCGACAATGTGCTGAATGGCGCCGCTGATGCCAAGGGCAAGGTAGAGCTTGGGGGCAACGGTCTGTCCGGAAGAGCCGATTTGGCGATCCATCGGAAGCCAACCCGAGTCGCAGATTGGACGAGACGCCGCCAACTCCGCACCCATGGCATCAGCCAGTTGTTTGGCCAGTTCAATATTTTTTTGCTCTTTAATTCCGCGCCCCACGGCCACGATGATCTCGGCCTGGGTAAGATCAACCGCTTGCTTCGCTTCTTTGAAGACTTCCTGAGGCTGCTGGCGGATCAGGTTGCTGGGAATATCGAGATCTACGGTTTCCACCTGTGCTGCGCGGGCACCGGCTTCCACCTGGTCTCCACGAAAGGCACCGCTCTGGAAAGTAACAAACCATGGCGCGTCGGAAGTAAAGCTCACGTCCGCCGACAACTTGCCCTGAAACATCTGGCGGGCGAATAGTAGCCTGCCACCTTCCAGCTTGTAACCAATCGAGTCACTTATCACCGTTCGTCCCATGGAAGTAGCGAGTTTAGGGACGAAGTCTCTCACCCGGTAGGTGTGCGGCATGAGCACCAGTTTCGGTTGGTGCGAGGCAAGAAAATTCTTAAGCCCTACCGTGTAGCTGTCCGGCGTGTACGGTTCAAACTTGGGCGACTCAAGAGCGTAGACTTTCTCCACCTTCTTGCCCGCAACTTGGCCAGCAATGCCGGCGATATTTGAGCCCACCACGGCAGCTTCCAGTTGCCAGCCGGTATCGGAGGCGATGGCCTGCGCTGCGGTGAGGGTCTCCCAAGAGACGGGGTTCAGTTTGCCTTCCCTCTGTTCTACCACCACGAGAATTGCTTCCGGCATAGGCTTGTTGGTTTCACTCCATAACTTGGCTCAGCGGCCGACACTTCCTCCGGCTTAATGGCGGCATCATCCTAGTCCTCTACCCGTCAGCGAGGCGGGGCTCGGCACAACCTGCCTTGCCTTAGAGCCTCCACCCGAGGCTCAGCCGGCCCGGCCGTTGGCCTCGTCCAAAACGTCGGCGCCGCCGGCGGTCGGAGCACGAACGTTTCTCCCGACATTCATAGGGTGTCTGCCAAAGACCTGGGTATACGCTCGAAACTCAGGGTTCGAAAACTCTTGCGATTCGAAACCGCAATTTTTACAGTACCCGGGCTTCGTTGCGCAGCTTGTCTGCCAGCTTTTTCGCAACCTCCCCGGCTGGTCCCTCCAGAACTTCCGTATTCTTGGTTTTCTGAGGAATGTACAGCCTTTCAATCTTCTGCAGGTTCTCGCCGATCATGGATTCGACCTCCGCCAAGCCAACCTTTCGCACAGGCTTGTTTTTCGCCTGCTTGATGCCAATCAGGGTGGCGTAGCGAAGCTTATTGATCCCCGACTGAATAGTGAGCACGGCCGGAAGAGGCAGATCCACGAATTGAAAATAGCCGGCTTCCAGTTCGCGCTTCAACCGGATTCCCGAGTCTGTCTTTTCGATATGCATGATGATTGTGGCGTGCGGCCAGCCCAGTAGCTCGGCCAGGATTACGCCAGTTTGGGCGTAGCCATAATCGTCAGATTGCAGGCCGGTGAAGATGAGGTCGAATTTCTCGTCCTTGATCGCGGCGGTGATCGCGCGTGCGGTGTTGAACGCATCAAGGCCAACAAAAGCGTTGTCTTCCAGGTGGATGGCACGATCGGCTCCCTTGGCCAGCGCCTCGCGCAAGACTTGGGCGGCCCGCACCGGACCGGATGTGATCACGACCACCTCCCCGCCGTGTTTTTCCTTCTGTCGAAGAGCCTCCTCAAGAGCGTAAGCGTCCGGTTCGTTGACTTCATAGGAGACGTCTTCCCTGATCCAGGTGCCGCTCTCGTTCAGCTTCAGAGGTGCATCCTTCTGCGGAACCTGCTTCATGCAAACCAGAATTCTCAAGGCATACTCCACTTAGGCTTTTAGAGCCAGAGAAACACCGCTGGCTTTGGCACGGATCCGTGCCTCGCGAGCAAACCTGCCAGTATAAATGGAGTTGGCGGGAGGAGGAAATCAGTCAAGAAAGGCGACCGATTGCACGCCTGAGACCTCAAAACGTTTACGGCAGCGCATATTCTTACACATCAGCATGTCGTCTTTACGGAGCATATAGGAGCGCGCTTTGGCGAAGCGGGCGCGGTCGCGCTCATCGGCGCGGGAAGGCAGCTGTCGTTTCTTCGTACGGACGAGCCACAGCAACTCGTATTCCTGCGCCTGGTGACAATGAGGGCAGTTCAGCGTGGCTGGTTTCTTCTCGGTGCGCTCGTCAAAAAAATCGCGTTCTTCCATAGGCTTTCGGCCGTCACCTCTTAGCATCGGCCATCATGGAATTATTGCATAATTAAGTGTTAGAAGCGGGTTGCGGGTGGAGGAGGGAAATTGCCGCGCAAAAAGAAGCGCCCAGTATTTAAAGTCAGCACCGCGGTGAAGGCGGCGGCACGCGAGCAGATTGGCTCTCCGCGGCCTGCGCGGGTTGTGCCCGATCGCAAACAGCGGCAAAAACGGGAAAAACACAAGCCCACGCTCGGGAAACTCTTGAAGGAGCAGTAGGGCCGCCCCCAGGCTAGCAGCTAGGTAAAGTTGGCCGTAACCGTTTTCGCCGCGTTCATCGTCACCACACAGGTGTTGTTGGAGGTGGAGTCACAACCCACCCAGTTGAGGAAAGAGGATGCCACATTCGGCGCAGCGGTCAGGGTCACAGTCGCTCCGACTGCGAAATTAGAGCTACAGATCGAGGGACAGACAATACCGGAGGGCGAACTAGTAACCGTGCCAGTCCCCCCCTGCGTGCCGATGCTGACCGTCAGGTTCGCTAACTGGGAGCAGTTGGGGCTTCCATTCAACAGGATGGCGACATCGGCCGACCCGCGAATGGCAGAACCAGAGGGAGGATTGGCTGGATTGCTATACGACGTTGCGGTGACTTGGCCGCTGCCGCAAACATTGATTGCGGTCACCAAACCGGTCTGACTGACCGTGACCGTGCCGGGGACGTCGGTGGCCCATGTGACCGCATTGGTAATGTCCTTGGTTTCAGGTGGATGGATGTAGGTACCCATGGCCGTCATCTGCGAATGAGCTCCAAATCCCTGAAAATTCACCTGCGCCGGCGTCACCTGGAGGGATACCAGCTCCTGCTTATTTCCGCAACTTAGAGACAAACACGAAGCGAGCAACGCCACACTGAGGACTGTGGCCCGCGACCAACTACTCTTCATAAAACTCCTGCATCAACCGGCGAAGCAGCCGTAATTCTAGGTGGAAGCGCAAATTTAGTAAAACCAGTCTGAAAAAACAAGGGGGGAGCAGGCATGACTGGCCCCGAGTCGATTACGGTCGCAGACTCTCGTTAATGAACTTTGCAAACTCCCGGATATCCTCTTCGGTGGTATCGAAGGAACACATCCACCGCACGATCGACTGCTCTTCATTCCAGACATAAAAGAAATATCGTTCTTGAACTCGGGCGATCGCCTCAGGAGGCAAACGGACGAATACGCCGTTCGCCTCGACGGGATAAACCATTTCGACTTGGGGGATTTTTCTTACTTCCGTTTCCAGCAGCTTCGCCATTTGATTCGCGCGGCAGGCGTTCCTGCGCCACAGGTCATCGCTGAGCAATGCCTCGAATTGAACTGCCATGAACCTCATCTTCGAGGCCAGTTGCATACCCTGTTTCCGAACAAAGAGAAAATTTTCTGCCAGTTTTTCGTTGAAGAATACCACCGCTTCAGCGCCCATGAGTCCGTTTTTGGTGCCCCCAAACGAGAGCACATCGACACCGAGCTGTCGGGTGGCTTCGCCCAACGATTGCCCGAGGCTCACGGCGGCGTTGGCGATACGGGCTCCGTCCATATGTAGGAACATGTCATGGGCATGGGCAAAGCTGGATAGCGTCCTAATTTCCTGCGCCGTGTATACCGTGCCCATCTCTGTGGCCTGTGTGATAGAGATAACCTTGGGCTGCACGTGGTGCTGATCGCCTATACCGTGGTAGACCGAACGAACGGATTCCAAGGTAAGCTTGCCGGCAGGGGCAGGAATGGGAATTAGCTTGCATCCAGTGAATTTCTCGGGAGCTCCGCACTCATCCGTATAAATGTGAGCCGGCTCGGTGCAGATTACGGCATGGTACGACTGAGTGAGGGCGGTGAGGCTGAGCACGTTCGCCGCTGTCCCGTTAAAGACGAAAAATACTTTGATCTCTGCACCGAACTGCTCCTCAAATTTGGCCATTGCCGATCGAGTGTAGGGGTCATCGCCGTAACTTACCACGTGGCCGTGATTGGCGTCCGCCAAAGCCTTCAGGATTTCTGGATGCATCCCGGCACTGTTGTCACTGGCGAAACTGCGCGCTAGCTTCATCGCGAATCAATGTACCAGAGGAGAGCAGGCGAACGACAGTCGGCTGAAGGCGCGCATAAGG
>JBPYDQ010000670.1:0-4458 GCA_051986135.1 Terriglobales bacterium
TCACAGGTCAGCACCTGACTTCTCGATTGCAGAGGCGGGCGACAAAAATGTCCGGCGCCTCGACCATCGCCGCACAGTTAAGAAGTGCCAGACAGCGCTTGTTTGCTGGGGCCCAAAGTTGCACAAACGCTGGTTAGCATCGGCGCGAAGTCATTGGTGAGCGCCTAAAAGGGGCGCGTGCGCCAGGCCTCTGCCTGTACTTTGCCCGAGCGCCCACTCGTACGCGTCGGCCATTGCCGCCGGATGGCGATCATGGGAGAGATTGACTCGGTCAGACTACGCCAATGTGGCCGTTATCCGGCACCTGAGGTGCACATCCGCTCCGCTCAAAAAAAGTGTAGTTTCTGTGAGCAATGATGTAATATCTTTGAACTCACATAAAGTGCAGATCGTTTTCCACCGCTCCTGCCTGTTTCCGGGCGGTGTTGTCTCAGTAAGCTCAGGGGTTGTTCGTATGCGCCGTCTATCCATTGCTCGTTCAAAGCGGTTGCTCATCCTTCTTTGCTTTTGCTCAACCTTGTTTTCGGTTCTACTCCACGCAACCATTCCGCCGGTTTCGCCTGAAGACCTTGCCATGAAAAGCGAGCCCCTTGCTCCTGGAGCTACGGCTATTATTCTTTACCGACAGGTGGACCGGGACGACAACGGGTCCAGTTCCCATGAAGACAATTTCGTCCGGATAAAGATATTCGCCGAAGAGGGACGCAAATACGCCAATGTCGAGATCCCGTTCGTTAAGGAACACAACGAAGTCATCAATATCAAAGCGCGAACGATCCGTCCGGACGGCTCCGTCGTGAATTTCGACGGCAAGCCCTTTGAGAAGTCTCTGGTCAAGGGACGCGGCGTAAAGTATCTGGCGAAGGCGTTTACTCTTAACGACGTGGAGCCCGGAAGTATAGTTGAATACAGCTATACCTACGATTACAAGGAACACGTTCTTTACGACTCACATTGGATACTGAGCGAAGATCTCTTCACCAAGAGGGCTGTCTTCTCGCTCAAGCCCTATAGCGGTTTCTATACTAAGTTCAATGTCCGCTGGATGTGGCAGAGCCTTCCTCCGGGCACCGTTCCGCCCAAGCAGGGCCCGGATTCCGTTATCCGTCTCGAGGCGAAAGATATTCCCGCGTTTCAATCGGAGGACTTCATGCCTCCAGCTAACGAATTGAAGGCGCGTGTGGACTTCATCTACAGCGACGATTCTTCCGATAGCCAGCCCGAAATCTATTGGAAGAATGTAGGCAAGAGGCGCTATGCGGATCTGGAACACTTCATTGATAAGCGCAATGCAATGCAGCAAGCCGTTTCGCAGATCGTCTCGCCTCAGGATTCCCCCGAGGTCAAGGCGGAGAAGATTTATTACCGCGTTCAGCAGTTGCGCAATACTTCCTACGAGGTGGCCAAAACCGAGCAGGAAGAGAAGCGCGAACAGACGAAGAAAACAGTCAACGTCGAAGACATCTGGGCGCGCGGTTACGGTAGCGGGCCGCAGCTCACCTGGCTTTATCTCGCCCTCGTTAGGGCGGCGCAATTGGAGGCCGATGGACTATGGGTTGCCAGCCGTAACAATTACTTCTTTAATCCAAAAGTCGAATCCGATGCTGGTCGGCTCAATGCCAATGCTGTAGTCCTGAAGGCTAACGGCAAGGAAATTTACTGCGACCCCGGTTCAAAGTTTTCTCCGTTTGGACTTCTTCCCTGGTACGCAACCGGTGTCACGGGTTTGCGTCTCGACAAGGACGGCGGCACATGGATCAAAACTCCGCTTCCGCCCTCTTCCGCTTCGACCGTCCAGCGCAACGCCAGCTTCATGCTCAATGACAGCGGAGAACTTGAGGGCAAACTCACCATTACCTACACCGGACTGGAGGCCGTAAGCCGGCGCACCGAGGAACGTAACGAAGACGAAGGGGGACGAAAGAAGTTTCTTGAAGACGGCGTCAAGCGCTCAATTCCTGGCGTAAGTGATCCTACACTGACCAATCAGCCGTCTTGGAATACATCCTCCACTCCGCTCGTCGCCGAGTTCACGCTGAAGGTGCCCGGCTGGGCCACGCAAACCGGTCGCCGGGTGTTGTTACCGGCAGGGCTTTTCTCGGCTCAGGAGAAGCACCTCTTCGATCACGCCGAACGCATTCATCCCATCTACATGGATTTTCCCTTCCAGCAGACCGACGACATCACAATCACCCCTCCCACGGGCTGGCAGGTCGGTAGTCTGCCGCCTGCCCACAACCAGGATGGCCACATCATCACGTACTCGTTGACCATGGCCAACGAGAAGGGCAGCGTCCGTCTAAGTCGAACCATCACTGTGGATTTTCTACTGTTGGACCGGCAATACTACGCGGCACTTAGAACGTTCTTCCAGGGTGTGAAGTCCAGCGATGACCAACAGATTGTCTTGCAACCGGGCGCAGCAACGGCAAGCAAGTAGCGCCAGTGTGGCCCTGCTCACCGTATTGTTCTGTCTCTTCGGTGCCGTTCCATCCGCCTACGCCGGAGATGCTCCTGCATGGTTACATGCGTTGGTGAATGCTCCCTTGCCGGCGCACGATGAAAAAACCGATGCAGTACTGCTCTATTCGGAAGACATTGTTACTGTTGTCTCAATCGACAAGGTGAAGGAGCATGTACGCGCCGCATACAAGATTTTGCGACCTGGTGGCCGCGAATATGGCATGGTAGGGGTTCCGTTCAACCCACATAAGAAAGTCACCAGTCTTCACGGATGGTCGATACCCCAGCAGGGCGCAGACTTTGAGGTCAAAGATAAGGACGCCGTTGAGGTTTCGCCGCGCGGTGTTGAATACGGCGAGCTCATGAGCGATGTAAAGTACAAGGTCTTGGAAATTCCGGCACGCGATCCGGGCAACATAATCGGCTACGAGTACGAAACTGAAGAGCAGCCTCTGGTGTTACAAGACTCCTGGCGATTTCAGGAGGTGATCCCCGCCATCGAACAGCATTACTCTTTGTCGCTGCCTCCACACTGGGAGTATCGGGCTGTCTGGCTCAACCATTTCGAAGTCCAACCGAGCGAGTCGGCTGCTAACCAGTGGCAGTGGACGATCCGGGACATGCCTGCCATCCGCAAGGAAGTCGATATGCCGCCCATGGCGGGTGTTGCCGGACAGCTGATTGTTTCTTTCTTTCCACCCGGCGGCCCGGGCCAGAAAGGTTTCTCCAATTGGCAACAGATGAGTCAGTGGTACGTATACCTGACTCAGGGGCGTCAGGATCTGTCGCCCGAAATCAAGCAGGCGGTTGAGAATATGACTGCCGGCTCGCCAGCGCTTCTGAACAAGATGCAGGTTATAGCCAACTTTGTGCAGCATGACGTCCGTTACGTCGCCATCGAATTAGGCATTGGCGGCTACCAACCGCACCATGCATCCGACGTGTATACCCACCGCTACGGCGACTGCAAAGACAAAGCCACCCTGATGGCCGCCATGCTCCATGAAATTGGCGTTGATTCCTATTACGTCGTCATCAATACCCACCGCGGTGCCGTTACGGCTTCCACCGCTGCCCATGTCGGCGGATTTAACCACGCCATTCTTGCCGTCCAGTTGCCCAACAACCTCGTTGATGGTTCTCTCATAGCCATCCGCTCCGATCCGAAATACGGACGGCTTCTCTTTTTCGACCCGACGAATCCTCTCACTCCTTTCGGACAGATCTCCGGCAACCTGCAAGAGAACTACGGTCTCCTCGTGACCGCCGACGGCGGCGAGTTAGTCGAACTGCCCCGGCAACCCTCGGCGATGAACGGCGTTAAGCGCACCGCCAAGCTCACTCTTGATTCGGCCGGCACGCTCCAAGGTGATGTGCAGGAGATCCGCATCGGCGACTATGCCCGCTACGAGCGCAACGCAATATTAACTATGACCAACGAACGTGACCGGATCAAACCCATCGAGGGTCTGCTGGCCAATTCGCTACCCTCCTTTCGCATCCTCAAGGCCAGCATGATCAATTTGAAGGAGAACGATCTGTCCTTCGGCTTCAACTACACCTTCGCAGCTCCGAATTACACTAAGTCTGCGGGAGACCTGCTGCTTGTACGCCCCCGCGTACTTGGCAACAAGGCCATGGGATTCCTTGAGACCAAAGAACCTCGCCAGTTTGCGATTGAGTTCGCCGGCCCCGCGCTCGACACCGATTCCTTTGAAATCACGATGCCTGTCGGCTTTGTCGTCGATGAGTTGCCTGAACCAGTAAACGCGGAGTACAGCTTCGGAAGCTATCACTCTAAGACTGAAGTGAGCGGCCCCATCATCCGCTACACCCGCAGCTATGAGATCAAGCAATTGAGCGTCCCGGCAAGCAATGCCGAGGAACTGAAGAAATTCAATCGGATCATCGCCACTGACGAACGCAGTATGGTTGTGCTCAAACCTACTGCCAAGTAGGGCATGCCAACCCAGCTTCAGGTCAAGCATTCTTAGG
>JBPYDQ010000671.1:0-9730 GCA_051986135.1 Terriglobales bacterium
TTTCCCCGTGGCTGCCCGCTTCGGGCCGCCTCCGCCACCTGATGGGGCACAAGAATCAGATCGGCATAGCACCACATGCCAGCGGCCAGCGCGGCGGCTAGGAGTAATCGGAAGTCGGAACGCCAGAGCAGTGACTTCATAGCGAATTCGCGACCTGCAATGGTCGTTGCCGTGGGGCAGTATCGGTCGCCACCCAACAGAAGAAGAAGATCCTGACCCAGTCAGTTCCCAAATAGTAAGGGCTAAGCATCCGGACACCCAAAACCCGTGCCGTTTGGATCACGGCATTCACCGCAACGAAAAGGAAAGCCATATTGATAGGCAATCTTACTCGGGAAATGGCCGATCGAGCCGCGAGGGCAGCGATAAGTATCACAGCTTCGTCAACCAGGCAGGCACATCGAGTCAGCAGCATCGACGCCAATAAGAGTACTGGCAATTTGTTTCCACTGCCAGCCGTGCTCGTGGCGATTGTACAAGAATCGTGTCCAGGCTTGCCGGAGCTGCCTTGCAACTCTGCCGGAGCAAAAGACTTATGCAAAAACCAGCCAAAGGTGGGAAGCAGCTCGGTTTCCATGGCCTCGCCTGCAGTATTGTCTGGTACTGATGGAGCGCGCGGGAGTCAAGAATAATGCAACCGCGGTCGCCAGCGCCAGGCTGCAAATTGCACGGGCAATTCGCTACTTTCCGTATGCGACAGGCAAGCGCTGGCCAGAATAGGAGGGCTGACTGCGGCTTGAAGGCAGCAGCGATCGAAACCAAGAAAGCGCAGAACTGATGCTGCGACTGTAGGTGGAGGAATAGCACCAGAAGGAGCCGAACAATAGGCGCCGTTTGGCCAACCGAGGAAAGGCGAGGGGGAGGCGAAAAGAAACGTCAACAGCAGCGCAATCGAATTTTGCTAAGTCCAGAAAAGCCTTGCCGAAAAATGCCAGGGACAACACTCAATCTGTAGTCCCCAGTAGAGAGGCAACCGGATGACAAAGCGCACCAGGCGGGAGCTTGGGTCCACAAGCCCTACGGTGGATTGCGCACAAACCGACGGCTTACATTGGCGAGAGCCCATCGCCCGCTCTACCTGTTCACGTGGACCGTTTCGTAAGGGCTTCCCTACCCAAATAAGCTGTGCCGGGCGCTCCGGAAAGCGGCAAAGTCACCGGAATCACGAGCTTCAGCCCAAAAGCGGCGGCGATTGTAATTCCAGCAAGGGCAACTATTACCCATGCGATTCGCTGAGGCGGGGAAAACAAATCGTATGTTGAATACTTATCGGAAAACGCATCCGCAAAGGGAGTTAACGTCCGGGAGCTTTGGCAGCCGTGCTAAAAATGATGCCAAGAATTTTATGCGCGAAAGGATTTCGGTTGCATTGCTCATTGGAGCGGCCAGCGCTTTCCTCTGCTGGTACTTTCTCCATCATTTTAACCAGCATGCCGCTGATTTTCAGTGGGCGATCAGGGCTGCACAGCGTTTGCTTGCCGGAAAAAACCCCTACGACACACCTCTAGAGCAATATCCGATCACCGCAGCTCTGTTTGCAATTCCCTTTCTCCCTCTCCCACCGGAAGTGGCGGCAGCCGGTTTCTTCGGAATCAGCTCTGCCATTCTGGCGTTGGGGCTTGCTCGACACGGACATATCCGACTATTGGTTTTCCTCGCGTACCCTTACTGGGCAGCCATACTCACAGCGCAATGGGCTCCTCTGATCATGGCAAGCGCTTTCTTTCCGCTTCTAATGCCTGCCACAATGGCCAAGCCGCAGATTGGCCTGCCCGTGGCTCTTACCCATCTCAGGCTCCGCGGCATCGTCGCTTGCGTGTTTTGGCTTCTGCTAAGCCTGCTGTTAATGCCGCGATGGCCCTGGTTGTGGACAGCACAGTGGACTCACTACGAGCATTTTGTGCCGCTGCTAGTCTGGCCGGGACCGCTGCTGCTTCTCGCCCTGTTTCGTTATCGCCAACGCGATTGCTGGCTGTTGCTGCTGGCCGCAAGCATGCCGCAAAGGTGGTTCTTCGACACATTTATTCTCTGGTTGATTCCGAAATCGCCGCGAGCAATCCTCTTTACTGCGCTGCTCAGTTGGGGCGCTGGTATTTGGCGTTGGTATCACATTCCCAGCAGTTTCGCCCAGGTCGGGCGTTGGGCAAACTGGTGGATTTATCTCCCAATGCTGCTGGTAGTTCTAACCACATCGATCAAAAGCGCAGAGAGCCGCCCGGCGGACTAAGCTCGCATGTATGTCTTCTGTTGCCCCTCATGTTGCTGCCATAACCGTGTGCAACCGCTTCTCGAGCAACTTCGCGCCGTCCAGTTCATGGTTGCTTAACTGACGCTGACAGCGCCCAACAGAGGAGCAGGAGCAGGGAGAGCGCAGCGACCCGACGACGAAGGAAGCCGGAGGGGGCACCGCGGGTGGCAGGGTGTCCACCGGGCCAGGAAGATTGGGCGTCGTCACCGGGATGATTGCGCAGTCGGGCCGTTGTCTTTTCTAGCTGCCACAGCAAACCAGGATCATTAGGTGCAAAGTGCCAGCCTATTCGAGCAACATGGCCAGGGTAGCGCCAAGCTAGCAGCGCTAAATCCATCCAGGGCGTACTGGTTGGAGTCAAGACGTGCTCATGCTCGAAGCCGGGGAACCAAGAGCGCTATATCCCAGGGGTTCCCGACGTGCAGATGTAGATGCTCCCGCGCATACGGACAAGTGCAGCGTTTTATTTGCCACCGACAGGTTATGGTCTAGCGGTTTGTGCGGTAAAATATAGGCCAGGCCTACGCTTACTTCGCGTTTCTGGTTCGAGCTTCAGGGTGGGAAAGTGGTCGTGGGTACCGTATCAAGGTAAGCCCTGGGTGAAGTCTGTTTGGATGCATGGTGACGTGTTGGAGGGTGTGATGTGGCAGGTTGTCAACCGTTTTTGGCGTGAGGAAGAAGGGCAGGATATCGCCGAATACGCCGTGATGCTGGCCGTTATTCTGGTGATTGTCGTGGGTACGATTCGATTAATCGGAAGTAATGCGAACACCGTATTTTCGAATGTTGCAAGTTCGATTCAGTAGTCCTCGGTTTGTGCGGAGGGGTAGGTTGCTCCGTTCCTGATGATTCACAGTCACCAGTCAGCATCCTGCCATGCTCGCCCTCGCCCGTCCTCTACATCCGCGAGTGGCTTGGTTCCACTACAAATGCGGCGTTTGTTTAAGGAGCAGTGATGAATCGTACCCGATTGATGTTCATCGGTTTTGTTGCCGTGGCCCTAGGCGGATTCTTAAGTGCGACAGTTTACAAACGCCTACAGGCGGGTGCGACTGCATCGCGCAAGCCCGGGGCCGACGTCGTGGTTGCAGCCAGCGATCTGAAGGTAGGTGCCAAACTTGAAGATCGGGATCTGAAGGTAGTTAATTTGCCTGCGGAGAGTTTACCCGACGGCGTCATCCATCAGAAATCGCGCGCCGTCGGTCGTGGCGTCCTGCAGCCGGTTTACAAGGGGGAGTTCATACTGACGAACAAACTCGCAGACAAGGATGTTGCCGGTTTACCGGCACTGATTCCGACCCGGATGAGGGCCGTCTCGGTCCGTGTGAACGACGTTATAGCGGTTGCCGGCTTTGTCCTACCGGGAACGCGGGTCGATGTGCTTCTAACTGGAAATCCGGGCACAGGCGGCGATTCAGTCACCACCACGGTTTTGGAAAACATAGAAGTGCTCACCACGGGACAGAAATTGGAGCGCAATGCAGCGGGTGAACCGCAAAGCTCGGCTGTGATCACGTTACTGGTCTCTCCGGAAGATGCCGAAAAACTGACGCTCGCCAGCCAGGAAGGCCGTATCCAACTTGCCCTTCGTAACCCGCTGGACACGGGCCAGGAGAAGGTCGGCGCCGTGCGCAATAACGCTTTATACAACGGCGGCGCGACTGTGCCTTCTGTAAGAGTTCCCATGAGGGTTAAGCACGTGGTTCCGGCGCCGGTTCCTTCGCGCCCCAGTCCGTACACGATTGAACTGATCCGTGGAAATGAGAAGAAAGAAGTTACTTTTGAACAGTAACCCTGCTTCGACGGCACAGGAGAACCGATCACGATGACCCTTGCCCGGAAGTGGTGCACAGTAGGGATACTGTTCCTAATCGGTTCCGTTTCGCCCCTCGGCCAGGTCAAGGCAGGCGCCCAGGAGGGCAAATCCCCGTCTGATTCGGTCGCGGCCCGCACCGCCACGCAATCGCCACCGCAAAATCCACCGGCTCAGCAGATTCCGCCGCCTCCAACCGCGACTACTCCCCCAGCACCAACGGCCGCGGAGGCACCGGAGCTGACCGGAGCTGCGCCGCTGCGTGTGCTGGTGGGTAAATCCCTTCTCATCAATACCACCGAGCGGCTTAAGCGGGTTTCGGTCACCGATCCGTCCGTGGCTGATGTCAGCGTCGTTACGCCAACTCAGATTCTGGTACACGGCCGTGCTCCCGGCGAGGTATCGCTGCTGATATGGGATGAATTGGAGCGTTCGCGCAGCTTTGACCTGCGCGTCGATGTCGATGTGACGGCAGTAGCCGAAGAAGAGCACCGCGTATTTCCCGAGGAGCAGATTCTTGTGAGTCCTTCGCGCAGCGCGATTGTCTTGGCCGGCCATGTCTCCACCGAAGATGTCGCCAAGCGCGCCGAACTGATTGCGAGCGCTTATTCGAAGAGTGTGGTCAACGTGCTGACGTTTGGGCCTGTCGGCGCTCAGGAAGTCCTGCTCCAGGTGAAGTTTGCCGAAGTGGACCGAAGTGCCCTGATGCAGGCCGGCATTAATCTTTTTTCGACAGGTGCCTTTCGCACTCTCGGCAACGTTTCCACCGGACAGTTTGGGAACGAGAAAATCGGTTCGATTAACGATACCTTTAACAACACCCCTGTGCCATATCCGGACGGCGGGGTGGTCAATCCGACCGGGCCCGGCACGGCGCCTTTTTCCAGTAGCACAACCATCAGTGACATGCTGAACATATTCTTGTTCAGGCCGGATATTCACTTAGGCACCGTCATTCGGGCGTTGGAGACAAAGAACCTGCTACAAATCCTTGCCGAGCCAAATCTGATCGCTGTGAATGGAAAGGAATCCAGCTTTCTGGCGGGTGGTGAATTCCCGTTCCCCATCGTACAGCCCAGCCAGGGAATAACGGCCGTAACTATCCAATTCAAGGAATTTGGCGTACGCCTGAAGTTCACTCCCGTGATCATGCCCAGTGGGAACATACACTTGCGCGTGATACCGGAAGTCAGCGCTTTGGACTTTGCCAACGCCTTGACAATTTCCGGCTTTACCGTGCCTGCCTTAAGCACCCGGCGCGCCGAGACCGAGTTTGAGGTTCAAGATGGTCAGAGCTTCGTCATTGCCGGCCTCATGGATAATCGAGTAACGAACATTACCAACAAGCTGCCGGGCTTGGGGGAAATACCCATTCTTGGCAACTTCTTCAAGAGCAAAAGCGCACAGAGGACGAACTCAGAGCTGATGGTTCTCTGCACCGTCAAGCGCGTCGGGCCCAGCAACGAGGCGCCTACCGGACCAAACATGCCGAAACCTTTCCTCGACCAGGAAAAGTTCGACGGCAAAAAACCTTCTGGGTCTGAAAAATGAGTTAGTTACGAAGGTTTCAAAAAACCCCTGGAGAGGCTAAGAATGGGGCGACTTGCAGCCCCGAGTAGGTTATCTTAAGAGCACATCACGAGAAATCAGCTGCAGTATGCCCGAGCTTTCAGTCGTCATTGTCGCCACCGAGAGTGAACAGCGGGCCGTGCTCCAAGTGCTGGTGGATGGAACCAGCGTAGCTCGAACTTCCCATACTTGTGCCAGCTTTCCCGTCGCCGCCACCGATCCCGTGATTCGCCGAGTGCAATCCGCAACTCCGGACGTCATTCTGGTTGATATCCCCACCGACAATGCAGCCATGGCCATGAGGGCGGTGGAACTGTTGCATCAGGAACTCTCCGATTCTGCAGTATTCGCAATCGGAAACATGCAAGAACCGCAATTGATTGTCAGCGCTATGCGCGCGGGGGCGAGAGAGTTCATTGAGCGTCCTACGACGACTGCCGATCTTTTGGATGCTTTCGTCCGGCTAACCACCGCCCAGCGCAAGGTTCGCCGAGAGGGTTCGAGGGGCAAAGTCTTTACGGTAGTAAGCGCCAAGGGCGGAGTCGGGGCTACCACGGTCGCCGTCAACCTGGCCTTGGCGCTGCACTCTGTCCACAGCAATGTCGCCTTGATTGATTTGGCGCTTCTCGGTCATGCTGCCCTGCACCTCAACTTGAAGCCTTTATTTACTATTTCCGATGCCATCCGCAACCTGCACCGGCTTGACAGTTCCCTGCTGGAAAGCTTTATGACCCGGAGCTCGGATGGACTGCAAATTCTGGCCGGGGTGAATATGCCGGGGGTTGTGGAACCGTCCACGGCTGAATTTGCCAGGCTCTTCGACATGCTGGTAAATCACTACCGGTACGTGGTAGTCGATGCCTCGAGCCGCCTCGACGGGGCGACCCGGCTGATGTGTAATCTGTCGGAAACCGTGCTCTTGGTCGGCCAGACCGACGTCGCCTCCCTTTGGAGTGCGGCCCGCGTCTTGCAGTTTCTGGGCGAAACCGGCGGGCGGGAGAGGGTAGGCCTGGTCCTCAATCGCTTCCGCAAGGTACCTGGTTTTTCCGAGACCGACGCCGAGGCGGCGACCGGGGCTAAGCTATTGTGGAAAATTCCCAATCAATACTTTGCCGTATCGGCGGCGATCGATCGTGGAACTCCTCTCATGGACCAAAATCATAGCGAGATTGCCCGCTCCTTCCGGGGATTGGCGCATAAGCTCACGCAAAATGACGAGCAGGTAAAACGTGCCGCCTGGTCTCTGTTTAAGACGGTCTAGGTAACGTTATGGCGAATCTGCAAACCTTCGTACGGAGCGAGTACCAGCAGGTAAAGGCTGATCTGCACCGCAAGATACTGGATCGGCTTAACCTCGAGAAGCTCGGCCGCACCCCCAGCGACACGGCTCGTGAGGAAGTGCTAATCCTCATCCGCAGCTCGGTCAACAGCGAGGCGGTACCTCTCAGTTTTGCCGAACGCGAGCGCCTCTCCCGCGAAATCCTCGATGAGATTTTCGGTTTAGGTCCGCTAGAGCCGTTACTCAAAGATCCAACCATCTCCGATATTCTGGTGAACCGCTACGATCGCGTCTACATAGAACGGGGCGGCAGGCTGGAGTTGACCGGGTTGAGCTTCAAGGACGATGCCCACTTGATGCAGATCATTGATCGAATCGTCTCGAAAGTGGGAAGACGCGTGGACGAATCCTCGCCCATGGTGGATGCGCGTTTAGCCGACGGCTCACGCGTGAATGCCATCATTCCGCCCCTGGCTATCGATGGCCCTTGCCTGTCAGTACGGCGTTTTGGGCACGATCCTCTGACCGCTCGCAACCTTGTCGAGAACAAGTCGATTACCGAGCCCATGCTGGAACTGCTCTCCAATATGGTTAAGGGCAAGCTGAACATCCTGATTTCAGGGGGTACCGGTGCCGGCAAAACGACACTGCTGAACGTGCTGTCCGGCTACATTCCTCCCACGGAAAGAATCGTAACTATCGAAGACGCCGCCGAATTGCAGCTCAAGCAGGAACACGTGGTTCGGCTGGAAACGCGCTCGCCTAATATCGAAGGCAAAGGCGCGGTGCGGCAACGACAGTTAGTCATCAACTCCCTGCGTATGCGTCCCGATCGCATCGTGGTGGGCGAGGTCCGCGGTGAAGAAGCCTTTGACATGCTGCAAGCCATGAATACCGGGCACGAAGGTTCGCTGACCACGGTGCACGCGAATTCTCCGCGCGACGCCATGGCCCGAATCGAGAATATGTCGCTGATGGCGAACCTGAACATCCCGGAGCGAGCGGTACGACAGCAGATTGCCTCCGCCATCCACGCCATCGTGCAGATCGCACGCCTATCGGACGGCTCCCGTAAGGTGATGTCCATAACCGAACTAACCGGGATGGATGGAGAGATGATAGCGCTGCGAGATCTTTTCGTGTTCGATCGTCATGGCATTGACGAGGCTGGCAAAGTGCTGGGCAGGTACAAGGCCACCGGAGTACGCCCGCACTTCGCTGAACGGTTAGCGGCGGCCGGTTGCCGCCTGCGGCCGACACTGTTCGAAACACACATGGGGGGTTTAGTCCCCGGCAATTCTGTTCCTAACCGATCATGACAGCAACCATCACCCTGCTCGTGTTCATTGTGGTCACCCTGGTGGTCTTCGCCATGGGCATGGCTTTCGACCAGCGCAGCGCGCGCGCCCGTCTGCTGCGTGAGCGACTGGAAGCTGTGCAAAAGCCGGTGGAAAGGCAGCCCAATCAAGAGTTGGCTTTGCTGCGCGACGAGCTGCTGAGCAATATCCCAGCGATTGACCAGTTGCTGCGGCGGTCTGCCCGCATCTCCTCTTTGCAGAAGTTACTCTCCCAGGCAGACATAAGAGTGAGAGCCGGCAATTTTCTCTTGATTTCGGGAAGCGTTGGCCTGTCGTTCGCCATCATCATTCTGCTCTGGATGCAGAATCCCATGTTTGCCTGGATGGCATTCTTTCTGGGATTTGTGTTGCCGTACGGCTACGCTACTTATCGCCGCACGAAACGCTTCGAGCAGTTTGAAGAGCTTTTTCCCCAGGCAATCGACACCCTGGCTCGCGCGGTTCGTGCCGGCCACGCCTTCACCACAGCCCTGGAACTGATCGCAAATGAAGTTGCCGAGCCAATCGCGGGAGAATTCCGGAAACTATTTGAGGAACAAAAGTTCGGTCTGCCGGTTCGAGATGCGCTAGTGAACCTTACCGAGCGCATACCCCTGGTAGACGTGAAGTTCTTCGTGACCGCGGTTATGCTGCAGCGTGAAACCGGCGGCAATCTGGCTGAGATTCTCGACAACCTGTCGTACGTGATCCGCGAGCGCTTCAAGATCATGCGCCAAGTTCGTGTTTTTACCGCGCAGGGGCGCCTGACCATGATGCTTTTGATGGGTTTGCCGCCGCTGATCGTCGTAATCATGCAAATGATGAATCCCACCTTCATTCAGCCCCTCTTTGCCGAACCGCTGGGCCACATTCTGGTGGTGATCGGTGTGTCCCTGCAAACCATCGGTTATTTTGTAATTCGAAGGGTTATCACCATTCAGGTCTGATATGGAACTCGCGTTAGCCATTCTCGTTTTTCTCACCGTGACCGCAGCCGTGTTCTCTTTCGCCGCCGCGGTGGTCATGCCCACATCTGTGCTCGGGGCACGGTTACGATCTTTAGGGTCACGGCAGGCGAAACGGGAAAACGCACCCTTCAGGGAAAGAATTGAGCAAGCCTTGAGTCCGCTGAGCAAAGCAATCCCGCTTTCACCGGCGGAAGCGAATAAGTCGCGCGCATGGCTGATGCAGGCCGGATATCGCGAGTCCCGGCATGAGACCATCTATTTCGGCCTGCGCGTCTTCGGGGCATTACTCGGCCTGGCGACCGTGATGCTTGCCTCGGGATTTGAGTCTCCATACCTGCTCATCGGAATGCCGGCGCTCGGGTTTCTTCTGCCCCGGTTTGTGCTGAAGAGAATGATTCGTGAACGCCAGCGTCGCGTTCGCATAGCATTGGCGGATGCTTTAGATCTTACGGTTATCTGCGTGGAAGCAGGATTATCCCTAGATCAGGCTATGGCTCGTGTAGGTAAGGACTTGCG
>JBPYDQ010000672.1:0-8363 GCA_051986135.1 Terriglobales bacterium
CATAGCCCTCGACCTTCTGCGCACCCGTCCAGTTCATAAAGAAACCGAATTGGTGATGAACGACAGCAATGGCCACGACCATATTGCAGAAGATCCCTAGCGCCGCGATTCGGGTCAGGAATCCATCAAGGATTCTTTATAACGAGATTCATCCTTGTAAGCATAAGAAAAACAAGCAGTTAAATGAAGGGGATGGTCAAATCGCGCCACTGGCTGCTGGTCCCGCACTTTTGATCAGCTGAATAGCGAAAGCGCGACCTGCGTAACTTTGGCAGAGGGGCTATTCGATCGGACTTGAGTCGTGCCATCGCCTTCATGCCTTGAAACATCAACCCCAAAAAACGGGCCAGAGGGGTGACATCCTCCTGGGCCGAGAGTTCACCCGGGCCTTACTCTCGCCGAAGGGCCTCAGCGAAGATTGTTTCGATCCCGAACCTGATTGTCCTGCAGAAATGCCCCCACCACCGCCTCCCTTGGATCGTGCCGCAGGTTGGCACCGAGCGAAGGGCACCTTATTCGTGCTGTTCGGGTGTTTCCGCAAGCCAAACTACATAAAAGCTTGGCATAACCGTCCTTCGCAGACGATCTAATCGAACACTCGCTTCAACTTGCCGCTTGTTTGATCCCGGTGATGCGCTAGGGCCTTCAGTTAGCATCCTCGCCTATCGCCGAAGGTATTGGGCAGGCTCCGTTTCGTGATCCCCATTTCCCGTACAGGACCGCTTCGAGCGAGACTTTTCCGTAACCCGAACGCCAGAAAGGACGCATCGCCTGTCTAAGGCGCGTTCGACATCGAATTCCTTTGACTGGGCCATATCTAGACTTCCAGCCTCTAGCTACTCGGGCTGACAGTATTGTTAATAAGCGGCAGGCTCGTGCCCGGCTTCGTGAGGGACGACCTTTTTTAGTTAGCTTCAGATGACATGGAGCCATCAATTACGAGTGTTTCATCGTCGGACTCTACAGGCAACCCTATGGCACGCAAGAAGAATTACCGCTCCTGGGTGCGATGTTTTCCTGCAATGAGCGGTTCACCGATACCGATCGAGTTGCCCTCCTCTCGAGTGGGACGGGATGGGTTTGTAAATGCCGGAGAGACATTGCGAAGCGTTGTGTTTGGGAACCGCGAGACGCTAGAACGGGGAAATGCTTATACGAAATTGCGAGATGGAATACCAGCCCTTGGGATCCCCCCGGTGTCGGTCACCAGAATAGTCCACGGCACGGTTGATGCCAATGTGCTTCGATAAACTCTGCCGTGGATATCCGCATCGAATTGCACTCATAACAGGTACAAACGCTGTGGAGGGATCGGTAAATGAGTGAAGAATCGGATCGGATGTTGACTCTTCTGCTCGAACTAGCAGCTATGAAAGAGGCCGACAAAGAAACACAGGTAGCCAACGCACAGGTTTTTCGGAAACGCAGAACGGAAATTAGAGAGGAGATGAAACAACTGGCCGCACAGAAAAAGGAGGTCGGATCCTGACTCCTAGAGATTGGCGCAAAAAGCAATTCCTTTGAGAACGGTAGACATCTTCCATCACCGAATTGAGTTCGAACAATCCAGAATCGTTCTGTTCCTTCGACGTTGCAATCGCCTCCCCCTCTGTGTTGCCGAAGGGAAGCGCAGATCGTTCCGACGTGGTTCACACTGGCGGGCTACTTGCTCGTCTTCCGAGCAATCGCAACCGCATGGCAGCCGTGCGCTGGCGCGCTCAGGCGAGGGTAAGCCTGGCGAGCCGCGTGCAGCGCCAAAATGATGCCGGGAGAGCCCCGCGAGGCTTATGGAGCCCTTCCCTGTGGCTTAGCTGCATGCTGATCCAGACATCCCCATACTGAAGCAGCCTCTGGGCCGCCAAGTTATCGACGATCGGACACTCAAGGGCCGTAAACCAAGACGTGAAATGTTCCCGGGATAGCCGTCCGCTGCGGACGGGAATGCTCGGCCGTGGAGACTTCAGCTGGAGCGAATTCCGCGGTGTCGACAAAGAGCTTGTGGGTTTTAGTATCGAGACCCATGGTTTTGGCGCCATACTCGGTCTTCACGGTTTCGACTTCGCTGAACTTATCGGGTGAGTCTTCGTGGAAGACATGGATCATCCCCTCGCGAGTCGACGCGAAAATCAGACCTGTTTCAGGGTCATAGGCGGTGGCATCGACGCCAGCGGAAATGGGGAAGGATTGGATAACCTTTCCATGGTCGGCATCCATAACTACCAGCTTCTGCGGATTGCGGCCCGCGCTGAACAGTCGCCGATGCGCGAGGTCGATGGCAAGAGCCGTGGGCGTTCCAGCAGGAGCGAGAGGCCAGCGCGATCTGATGTTGAGCGTTTGCGAATCGATGGCGACCAGTTCATTCTTGTCTTCTATATTGACGTACACAGTGCCCTTACCGTCGGCGACGGCAAACTCCGGACCACCGCCCAAGCCGATCGTGCGTACCACCTGCCCGCTCTTGGCATCGATCACCGTGCAGCTGTGCGGGTCTCCATTCATGGCAAAAACGTGTTTCGATACAGGATCGTAAACAATGCTGTCGGCGTCGTTATCGGCTTTAGCTTCGTCTATCGCTTTGAGGGTCTTCAGGTCGAAAATGACGACTTTACCCCGACCCCCATCGGTGATGAATCCGCGACCAAATTCCGTCGCCACAGCAACCCCATGGTCCTGTTCCAAACCAGTGATATTACCGACGACGTCGCCGCTGTCAGCGTCCAGAACTTTGATCTCCGTGCCGTGAGATAGGTAGACACGGCGAGCGGATGAATCGACGGTGATATAGTCGAAATATTCCCGCCTGCTGCCCTGGGCAGCTCCAAAGGCGTATTTCTTCAGCTGGTGATAGCCGCCGCTTGCCGCCATCACGGCTATAACAGCGCCCAACACCGCGAAAAGAACACCCGCAATGAGCCACCCGAGAGCGCGTGCTTTCATTTCGAGAACCCTCCGTCACTGCAGCTTATCTCTGATTTGCACGTGATTCTGCACTCACGGCATCAGCCTGTCAAGGAAAGCTCCCACCGGGGGCTACTCGCGCGTGCTCCTGAGCGAGCAACAAGGAGAACAGCCCCATAAAGGCCAGAGCTGCCATCCGCCGCCACGGCCATATTCGCCTGACCAGAGACGAGTACCTGGTTAACGTTCTTGAGGCTTTCGTACTTTGACACTGGAGAGGTGTGCCACAGCTCCACAGCAGATCGATAGTCCACGGCAAGCCATGATCGCTACGATCGAATACTCGTTTGTTGAGGAACCGGCGCTGACCGACGACGCCGAACGACCGAATGCTCCAGGGTTCAGGCCAGGAGCTTCCCGCAGGCCATCCGTGCGGGGACGCACCTGATTATGCCAAAAAATGTGAATTGTATGTCTAATTTCAGCCCGGCCAAACGTCGATATGGTAGGCGCGCGGATCGGCGTGCGCGGGAACCTAAATTCCGATCTGACGATGCCTCTCATAGGAAGCAAAATTGCGCTTCCTGAAGGAGCCACAATGCTGAACTTGAAAATCCAGAAACTGGGGGATGTCACAGTCATCCAGTGTGCGGGGCGAATCACATTTCCCTGTGCAGACACTTTGCGTACGGCCATTTTGCGAGAGTCCCGGATGCGAGCCCTGGTCCTTGATTTGGCTGACATCATCGCCGTCGATGCAGCTGGATTGGGGGTGCTCGTCTCTCTGCGGGCTTGGGCGAGTAAGACCGGAACAGCACTCAAGCTGATGAACATACACCCCAGTGTGAAAAGGTTGCTGGAGCTGACAAACTTGAACTCTGTATTCCGTATCTGTTCGGCAAGGGAAATGCTTGATTTATTATGTCGTGCAATTCACGAAACTGAATCAGAGCTATTCGAACCGGCCTTTCAAGTCTCAACCAGCACGCAACAACCTCGAGCCACGGGTCACTGGTAAGGACGCAAACCGCTTGCCGCTGCCAACGCTCTTTTTTATTGCCTAAGCAACCAAATTGATTCAGCGTTTGCAGCTGCGTATGTTCCACGAGCAGCGCCACTTCAAGAACACAGAACGTGTACTCACCAGGACAGCGATGTAGCTAGGAAGAAAATTGTCCGCCTTCGGCATGGGTCGAACGTCTATAGGTTAGCGGTAACAACCGAGTAGGAACCACCATGAATGAGTTTGTCGATCTTTATCGAGGTGGCGAAGCCGGAAGGTCTTCGCAGCGCGCGCAGCAGATGATGCAGAGATGGATGACATTGCTGAAAAAGCATGCTGATGAAGGTGACATCAAGGACAGGGACAGCCGTTCGAAGCTGCGGGGCAAGCTCGTGAAAGGTAAAAGAAGGACTCTAACCGACGGTCCGTTCGCTGAAGCTAAGGATGCCATCGGAGGATACACTCTGGTCACGGCTCATGATCTGGATCAGGCAGTGGAACTTTTGAAAGGTTGTCCATTTTTCGAAGTTGACGGCGAGATGGAAGTACGGCCTATCATGAAGATGAGCATGTAATGGAACCTAGCGATCATCTGTTTCGATACGAAGCGGGGCGGATGGTCTCCGCCCTGACCCGCATTTTCGGAGTCCACAACCTCGCGCTGGCTGAAGATGTCGTACAAGACGCCTTCTGCCGAGCGCTGGAAGTGTGGAAATTCCGCGGTGTACCGGAGAATCCTTCCGCGTGGCTCATGGCAACGGCCAAGAACCGTGCGCTCGACGTTCTCCGGCGCGAGCGCACGGCTCGCACTTTTGCACCTGAGCTGGGGCGCTTGCTGGAAAGTGAATGGACGCTGGCTCCGACCGTGGAAGAGGAGTTCACAGAGAGTGCGATCAAAGATGACTTGCTTCGCATGATGTTTTCTTGCTGCCATCCTCGGCTACCCGAGGAGGCTCAGGTGGCACTGATCCTTAACATTCTGTGTGGCTTCAGTGTGGACGAACTGGCCAGCGCATTCGTCAGCACACATGCGGCAATCGAGAAACGCATCAGTCGCGCAAAGAAAACTCTCGCTCAGTCGAAAAAGCTTTTCGACATTGCGGCCCCTGCCGAGTTTTCCGCGCGTCTTCCTGCTGTTCAACGTGCACTCTATTTGCTCTTCAACGAGGGCTACCATGGCGCTTCCCCGGAGAGCGCGGTGCGCGTTGAACTTTGTCATCAAGCGATGCGTCTTAGTGCGCTGCTATTGCATCATTCGTTTGCGAAAGTGCCCACCACCTACGCGCTTGCGGCCCTGATGTGTCTCGATGCGGCCCGCCTGCCTGCTCGTATCGATTCCACCGGCAATTTGAGCTCACTGTTTGACCAAGATAGATCGCAATGGGACCGAGAACTCGTGAGCGAAGGCCTCAGGCTCCTCGAACTGTCGGCGACGGGCTCGGAGTTGACAGAGTACCACGTCGAGGCGGCGATCGCATCGATTCATGCCCGCGCTGTGCGCGTGGAAGACACCGACTGGAAAGCGATTGTTTCGCTATACGACAGGTTAATTACGATACGCCCGTCCCCGATCGTCGCTCTTAATCGTGCCATCGCCATCGCACAAATCGACGGTCCCGAACGCGGGATTCAAGAGATCCGAGCGATTGCTGGCCAGGAGCGTCTCGCTGACTACCCCTTCTTCCATGCCGCGCTCGGCGAGTTTGAGTTCAGAAGTAGAAAACATAAGACCGCCCGCAAACACTTTCAGGCGGCGCTGGCAGTTGCACGTAATCCGATGGAGCGACGATTCCTTCAGCAAAAGGTTGACGCCTGCGACGAGACTGGCTCGCATCCTTCGGTGGCAGATGGACCTGATCAGACCCGCAACGCCCGGAAAAATCTCTCTGATTCCTAATATTGAAGTCGGCGCAAGGCACTCTGATGCTTAAATAGCAAGCCCGGTGTAGGTTAGCGAGAAGGCCAGGTGTGTCGGTGGAGAAGCTTGCAAGCTTAGAAATGGCTACAGGTGAGATTGACGTCAGGGGAGGCGTTGTGGACACCAGCGCCTGTAGCAGTTATATCGAGAAGGCCTGAGGGTACTCGCTGACTGGGCTCTTGGCGGCGGGCCAACTATTTTTCGTAACCTGACTCGGCCCGGTCAACTATATAGACCGCAACTCCAACAACAAAAGTTGCAGGCCGGTGGCAGAGTCGAAAGGCTCACCTCAGACATGCCGGCGAAGTCCAATTTGAACGATCTGAAAAGTTTGGACGTTTTACGTGGGAGGCGCAAACTCCCACACGAATCTCGACTAGGAACTCGTCACGTGTTGGATTTCTCAGAGGAAGGCAAGGCAGAGATATCCTGTCCTGAATTCTTTAAGTGGAGAACCCCCACCAGAAGAACTGAAGTCAGATGGCAAACCCTGAATTCCTGTCGCGCGCCGTCATTTTATACGGCACAATGCGGAACCGAGGCTCATAATTGATCGGAAGGTAAGTCTTAGATGACACAAGGACCCTCGAATCGGGCGCCGAGGGTCGTACGAGCGCGTATTGTCAGCAACATGAGAAACGACACGGGTACTAGTAAAGCTGGGGCAAGAACTACGAACCAAACGGACCGAAGAGCCTCAATCGGAATCACCCGATGAAGAGCCAGCAGCAACAAAGACCCGAACCACGGCCACATGATCAAGCAGAGCACTGACACATAAGCCAGTCGGACCCATCGGCCTTGCGCCCACACTTCAGCTGAGTCTTTCATCGTCCAGAGAATGACGGGCAGAAGCGCAATCTGCCCTGTTGGATACAGCGTTGGAGCGATTACTAACATTACCACTAGCACCGAAGAGCAAGTAAAGTAGAAGCGAGGGGAGCCAAACGATTCATGGCGCGTTTGCCAAGCCAACAGACTAACTGTCAGCAGCAGGCCCAGGCTGATGATGGCTCCACCAAGTCTGCCGAACGCCAAGGTAAGAATTGAGAATGTCCCCGTGTAGCGCTGGTACGCAACCAAGCCAGCACAAAATTTCCATACCCAACCACGTAAAAACAGTTCGGCTCCACCGATCAGTAGACTCAGACCCACCAAAAAACCGATAACAAGGCCTTTCTGTCGCCGCCAGGCACAGCATGCCCAGAAAAGGATCCACAGCGCAAATAAAACGGAGACCTGCGGTTTTATCGTCGCAAGAGCAAGTAGTGCGCCAGAGACATATGGTCGATTCGCAGCCAAGGCGGCACACGAACCAGCGAGAAACGCCATGGCTAGCAGTACCGGTTGTTGCAGGTAGATGCACTCGAGCGTCTGAAAATTAAAAGTACTTAACAGAACAATCGAACTCAGCAAGATTGGGTCGCACTTCCAACGAATCGCCCGCAACCAGAACAGCGTTGTTGCGACCGAGATTACGGGTAAAACAACTCGCAGAAGCTCGTATGTCTCTGGAAAAGATAAGCGAATGAAAGGCGCCAGTACGAAGATGATGTAGAGTGGATATGCAAATCTGTTCTCATCATTCGGCTGAGAACGACCACGTTCTGTACCTAGGCTATGCCCATACCTCCACATCTGTATTTCGTGGGAAACGGCCGATCCGTATGGGTCCCTACCCCGCAAAAGCAATTCTCGTGTTCCATACCATCGGGGGTACAAATCGGAAGAATGCGGGCTCTTTCCGGGAGCCCAAACGCGACCGACAAAAAAGAGCATGCTATACGCAACGCAGATTGCTATTACTAGCAAACTTGCCCGCGTCTTTAAGAGGCTAGGCGTGGGCAATCGCAAATTGGAAAGAAACGCACGGGGAACAGGAAATCCTGCGTAGTCCATTACGCATTGCCTCGGAAGCGGAGGGGGCAGCTCAAATTGCGCAAAAGATAAAGCACCTTGATTAGGAAAACACTAGCAAGCAGAGTCACGAAGGGCTCCACGGAATTCCGGTATCGGGGCGTACAGCATGACGATTGCCCGTCTTCTTGACACAACCCTGGCTGAGGCATCCTCCGAGCGGGGTAGAAGCTGATGAAATCCGAATGCCCTCAACTATTTGAACTCGGATGGGGCACGCAGCGGTACCATACGCCAGCAACACCACACACCTGCCGACTACGAGTATGCGCCTCATTCTATATCCGCTAATTCTCGAAGCTGCGCTGCTGGAGACACGGTCAGCAACCACCGTTTTTTTGAATGCACCTTGCACTCGCAGTAACCTCGTGCCTTGGTCATGATCTGCGAATTCCCGCCATGTCCCACAAATATGCCAGCAAGTAAAGCTACCCGAGCGAGAACCTAAAGAAAACTCAGTCAGAATACATCGAGTTCGATTCCCCTCAGTGGTCACCCCAATTCCAGCAGTTCACCGCACATCGCTCCGAGCGGATTCAATCCTAGCACCCCTGGACATCGTGCCACGTGCAGTAAATCCAGAACACGATACCGGAAAAACGCTTCAATGCGAAGAGGAATGAACAC
>JBPYDQ010000673.1:0-2709 GCA_051986135.1 Terriglobales bacterium
ATCTCCGAACTGACCAAGCCCATCGAGATACCCTCCATGCAGGAGAATGACGGCCGGGCCTTTACCTTCGTCATGATAGGCGATCTGGATTCCGTCAAAGGATCTGAAAGTGTTCATCGGCGTTTACCGGGCTTGTCGCTTAGGGATTTTATGACAAAGTTGCGTATTCGTCTCGCCAGTTGGCGAAATCAGGCGATAGCACTCATCGAGCGGAAGGCGTAGGGGCACCACCGACCAAGTGCAGCGCCTCTTCATAGTCGCCGCCAAAGTCAACCCGCGTGATCTCACTGAGTCTGTAGGTTTCGGGTTTCTCATCCCAATCCGCGTCGGGCCCGATCTCCAGTAAGCCAACGGATTCGTTGTTCAACTCCACAACCCGACCGATATGGCAGACGTCCGGGTCGGATTTCTCCCGATGAATCATGACCAATGGGAACGCCCGGTTGGCCGAAGATAACAGCTTTGGAAGGCTGCTGAGGAAAACTCTCGGCTTTTTAGCCAGGTGTTCGCCTCGTTTCTTTAGCGCAGTTTCAAGGAATCGCGAATATTTTGCAGGAATTTCCAACCTACGAACGTCTGAAAGTCGGAAACATGAAAATCCATTAAAGCGAATACCGTCGCTCACGAGAGATACCAGAAAGAACTCAGGGCCGACGTCCATCACGTACCCAGTGACAGAGCCCTCCTCGAATGGCCGAGTGAACTTTACTAGAACTTTCTTGCGACTTGCTGCAACGAGTTGAGACTTCTTGTCGGGCATGGCCGGTCAGCAAGTTTACCGCATACGGATTTAATAGTTGCTGATCCCGGTAGGGATGCCAGTCGCCTGGCACCCCCCGATTCTAGACCCGATCTTTCTGGCAGACTCCTACGGATACAGGCCGAAGAAATCGGCCCTGGATGCCGTCGGAGCCACGCGAGAGCGGTGCTGGAAGTACGACTGGGTTTTGGAATTCGATACAAGCTGGTTGATCAAGTTCGTTGAGCATCGCGTAGCTGACCCCCACATTCTGCGTCTGATCCAGAAATGGCTAAAGGCCGGGGTGATGGAGGAAGGCAAGTGGTCGGATCCGCAGACAGGGAGTCCGCAGGGGTCGGTGATCACGCCCCTTACACAAAAGGTAATTTTCGCCGCTTAGGGCTTTGGAACCCCCGTCTTGGGGCGGAGCTGAAGGAATCGGAATGCTGTGACGAATGGTGATGGTATCGTCGCCGACCAGAATTTCTTTAACCAGGAGTCGTACGATTTTTTGACGCTCAAGGACATTAAGACTTTCCGCAGCACTGCGCAAACGGGTAAGGAACGCGGTGAGAGTTTCTGCTAGGCGCAGGAATGCGGCACGATCATTGGCCTGGTCGGCAATCGCCTGCAACTCAGCACGGAGCGCTTGTTCGCGCTGTCGCAGCATAGGCAAGCGTTCGCGTAACTGCTCAAGCGACAAGAGCTCTTCCTGATAGGCGGTGAGAAGCCGTTCGATCGCTTTTCCTACGTGGCTCAACTCTCGCTGCAGACTCTGCTCACGTTTTCTGGTTGGATCAGAGGTGCGTGCAGCCAGCAGCCGGCGATCAAGCTCTTGCTGTATCAAAACTGGGTCTTGCAACAGGCGGACCACCTCGTCCCAGACGACCTGATCGAGCAGTTCCTGTTGAATAAACTGATTATTGTCGCAAACCGGGCCACCCAGTTTCCGCCAGCTATCGGAGCCAATGCACTTGTAGTAATGAATTTTTCTTGCGCTGGTTTGGGTTGATGTTCTCGAGAAGGCATAGCCACACTTCGCACAACCGACTAGTCCCTGCACGATGCTTGGCGCGATGGTACGCCGACGCGATCGGATCTTGTTCTGGTACAGCAGCTCTTGGGCACGGGCAAAAGTCTCTTCCGTCACCAGGGCTGGCACGGGAATTTCAATCCACTCTTCACGAGGGCGTTGGTGGCCTGTTGTTTGGCTGGACGTAGAGCTACCCCGCCGCCGCTGTAGACGCATTTGCGCGCGTGCCGAGAGGCGAGTCTTGCCGAAGCAAGCGACTCCGCAATAGGCGGGGTTGCGCAATATGCCCCAGATCACCGAACGTTCCCATCGACCTGCCCTGCGCGGCGGGATGCCTTCGCGGTTGAGCCGGCGCGTGATCTCCGCGATGCTAAATCCCTCGACTGTATACATGTGATACACGCGCCGCACTACGCTGGCCTCGGCTTCATCGACAAGGTAGGCGGCGGGCGCCTCGTCGGTCTTGCGGATATATCGGTAGCCATAAGGAGCACCGCTCATTACGCTCACCTCTCCCGCTTGTGCACGGTGTCGCTTGCCACGACGCGAACGCTCGAGGATCTGCGCTCGTTCGTATTCTGCAATCATGCCTTGGAACTGAACCAGGAGCTGATCTTCCGGGCTGTTGCCTTGCGGAGACTTCACGAACAACGTTTCCACTCCCTGGCGGGCGAACTCTTCGATCAGCAGAATCTGGTATGCGTACTTACGGCTCAAGCGATCGGGAGAGTAGGCGAGCACAACTTGGATTTGTCCTTCGGCGGCGAGATCGCGCACGCGTTCCAAACCCGGGCGCTCCAACGTGGCTCCACTATAGCCTTCATCTTCGACGACCCACTCTTTGGGTACCTCCAGCTCGTGGTTCTTGGCGAACTCGATCAGCGACGCCGTCTGGCTTGCGATCGTGTTCTCCTCGCGTTGCTGCTCCGACGAAACC
>JBPYDQ010000674.1:0-15233 GCA_051986135.1 Terriglobales bacterium
TCCTCGAGAACCCAGCCGATCACTGCCGGCTTGTCCAGGAACACCGGGTACTCGTAGTGCACCATGTAAACCAGCATCAGCAGTGCGACCGCCAGAACAATGTTCATGGCTGGCCCGGCAAAGGCGATGACGAATCTCTGCCACCGCGGATGGGACAGGAACTCACCGGGATCGCCGCTGCGCTCGTCCATCGGGTTCTCGCCGCTCATCTTGACGTAGCCGCCCAGGGGAATAGCGCTGATGCGGTAGTCAGTATCCCCCTTGTGAAACCCGAGCAAGCGGGTACCAAAGCCGACGGAGAAGACCTCGACGCGAACCCCAAAATATTTGGCCGCAGCATAATGGCCGAACTCGTGGATCAGGATCATGAACCCGAGTACAGCCCCCATGGCCAAAACTGAAATCACAAAATGTTCCATAAGACGGTCATTCCCCTTGGGATATCAGAGAGGCAGGATGCGGCAACGGGGAATTGCTGCGAATAGCCTCGACGTGCCTTCCGGCGGTGTGCCGGGCTTCGGCATCCGCCATTAGTACCTCTTTTATAGATTCACATTTTCGGCTTCGAGTTTCAGCCAACACGCGCTCAATTACTCTCGGAATATCAGTAAATTGAATGTGGTTGTCCAGAAAGGCCCGAACCGCCACTTCGTCGGCGGCATTCAAAGCCACAGGCTGGGCACCTCCGGCCTCTGCAGCTTGGTAGGCCAAACCGAGACAAGGAAATTTATCCATATCGGGCGGACAGAAGTCGAGATGACGTAAGTCGCTGACTTGGAAGTGCATATCGGACGGAATTCTTTCAGGATAGGTTAACGCGTACAGAATCGGAAGCCGCATGTCGGTCACAGAGAATTGAGCAAGTATGCTTCCATCCACGAACTCCACCATGGAATGAATGGTGGATTGGGGATGCACGATCACCTTCACCTGGCTGGGCGGTAAGTTAAACAAACGACAGGCTTCTATGACCTCAAATCCTTTGTTCATGAGGGTCGCTGAATCTACGGTGATCCGCCGCCCCATTTTCCAGGTCGGATGACGTAACGCTTGTTCCGCTGTCAGGGAAGCAAATTGTTCCCTCGGCGTGTTCAGGAAGGGACCTCCCGAGGCGGTAAGCCAGATGCTCTGGACCTCTTCCATGCGCCCGCCGCGCATGCACTGGGCGACGGCATTGTGTTCACTGTCGATGGGCAGAAGAGGTTTACCTTGTCGCCGCGCTTCGGAAGTGATCAGCTCTCCCGCGGCGACCAGACACTCCTTATTAGCCAACCCCACGCATTTCCCGGCCTTGACGGCCTCGTAAGTTGCTTCCAGGCCGGCAACACCAACGATAGCGCTCACCACGAAATCAACTTCAGGATGGGTGGCCACCTGGACGTTTCCCTCTGGCCCGTGAGCAACTTCAGTTTCGGAAAGGTCCTCGGTCTGTAAGCGCTTCTGCAAAATCTCGGCGTCAGTTGCTTTGGCAACCGAAAGCAGTCGAGGTTTCCATTGGCGTGCCTGCTGGAGAGCAGCCTCCAGGTTGCTGCCTGCGGCCAGCGACATCACCTGAAACCGCTCCGGGTAGTTTTCCACCACGCTTAGAGTGCTGCGTCCGATTGATCCAGTCGAACCCAGGATTGCAATACGCTTCATCGAGAGGTTTTCTTGCAGGCTATGCCCAAAGGACATTCCTTGGGCAATCCCTTTGTGTGCTTTGTCTTCGATTTTAAACTACTGGAGCACCCTCAAGGCCGCATAGTACCAGAGCACGGGAGCGGCAAAGAGCAGAGCATCGATCCGATCCAGCATGCCGCCATGGCCAGGCAGGAGGGCTCCGGAATCTTTCACATCGGCGCCACGCTTAAGCACCGACTCAACCAGATCTCCCATCTGCGCTGCAACATTAATAACTGCCGACAGCACTGCCACCGGCAACAAGGGTGGGCTCTCGAGGGCAAACATTCCGTCTCGCGGCTGAATGAGATGGAGGCCAAGGAAAAACTGGCTGATCTGGCGAGCGTGCTGAAAGAGCAATACACCGACGCCCACGCTGGCAACGATCGAAGCCGCCGCACCCTCCCAGGTCTTTTTCGGGCTGACACGAGGGGACATCCGATGACGACCGAGCGAGCGCCCAACGAAGTAGGCGGCAATGTCGCCCGCCCAGACAATCACCAGCAAGTAGAAGACATAGAACGCACCCGCCCACTGCTGTCGCAGTTGGACCAGAAATCCCATGGGCAAGGCGACGTAGGAGAACGCCACCGTTGAAGCCGCCGCCGCCGGTAATGCCTCGCCCAGCCTGGTGCGCGTCATCCCAATCGTTATAAAGATAAAGGGCGCCAACGCCGAGGCCAAGCCGGTCGCGTAGATAAAACTAGCCGTTGAAAGCAGAGGCTTTTCGGTTCCGCCGGCGAGGGCCAGCGCACAGAAGAACAGGCCGATATAGATGTATGTCGGCAGGTAGAAGGGGTGGACTCCGTAGCTCTCGGAAAGTCTTAGAAATTCATGAGCGGCAAGCAAAGCGACAACTCCCCCTACTGCCGCCAGCAGCCACACCGGTGCCGATAATACTAGAACCAGGACGATGGGGATTAAAACGATCGCGGTCGCTACACGCTTGAGCAGGTGCAACCCGCCGCTATCCGCCATGCGATTGGTAGGAAACGCCGCTGCCTTCGACCAGACCGCCGTAGCGACGCTCGCGTTTCTGGTACTCGCCAATTCCTTCCAGTAAATGCACCCCGCGGAACTCGGGCCACAGCGTAGGGGTGACGTAGATCTCCGCGTAGGCAAGTTGCCAGAGCAGGAAGTTGCTCAGCCGCATTTCGCCACTGGTGCGGATCACCAGATCGGGGTCGGGCAGGTGGTGCGTGTACAGATGGCGAGAAATGGACGATTCATCCACGCTGAGATGATGCAATCCGCCATTATTCGTTGCCGCGGTGATCATGGCACGCACTGCGTCGACAATCTCGGAGCGCGCACTGTAGTTTAGCGCCAGGGTGAGCATCATGCCGGTATTGCGAGCGGTTGCCTCTCGCGCCGAATCCATCTTTTCCTGAACGATCGAAGGCAGTTCATGTTGCCGACCGATATAATCCAGCCTGATATTATTCTTGTTGAGAGTCGGAACCTCTTTTTTCAGATACCGACACAGGAGATTCATAAGGAAATCGACTTCGCTGCGCGGCCGGCGTTTCCAATTTTCCTCGGAAAAGGCGTAGAGGGTAAGCGCCGGAATATGGATGCGAGCTGCGGTCTCAGTTGTCGAGCGCACGGCTTCGACACCCGCGCGATGCCCAGCCACTCGGGGCAGATGCCTCCGGCGGGCCCAACGGCCGTTTCCGTCCATGATGATCGCAATGTGCTGCGGGAGCCGCTTGGGATCGAGCCGAAGATACGCCTCTGTCTCTTTGCGGTCCAGCCCGGCTGGGACTGTTCGCTGCAAGCTAACCTCTGCTGAATCATGAAGCTAACACAGCAATCGGACGAATAGCAATTGCCCGCTCGGGCGAATTTGCTGGAAGCTCGGCGCCAATTAGTTACCCCGACCGCCTGCCATGATGAATCCGCCGGAGGAACCAGTTCGACTTCCGCGTGACCTGAGGCCTTCGAAGGAAGGGGCACGAACGACTGGGGCCATAAGGCGCTTGCTGAGCGCCCTCGGCTACTGCATTTTTTCACCTGACTCGGTGGGCGTTAGTGTAAGCGCGAGCCGTTCGACGCCACGCAGAATAACTAACGCTGCAGCTACGCCGGTGGGCAAATCGGCCAATATGCGATGAAGCGCGTCAATACCCCCGATCGGTTTGCCGTTCAGCGCAACCATAATGTCCCCCGCCCGAACCCCTGCGTGCTGGGCAGGACTATTGCTCTCAATAGAATTCACCAGCACCCCGGTTTGCTCGGGCAAATCATGAAATCGAACGATCCGCCGGTTGAGAGGAACGTTCTGGGCGACTACCCCGATATAGCTGCGTCGCACCCGCCCGTCGCGCAGCAATCGGCTGGCGACGAATTGCGCGGTGTTGATGCCAATCGCGAAGCATAGCCCTTGCGCCATCATAATGGTTGCGGTATTGACTCCAACCACGCGGCCGTCCGATGTTACAAGCGGCCCACCGGAATTGCCCGGGTTCAGTGCCGCATCGGTTTGGATCACGTCGTCAATAAGCCGACCAGACTGGGAGCGCAACGACCGTCCCAACGCGCTTACTACTCCCGCCGTCACCGTGTACTGGAACTCATAAGGGTTACCGATCGCGATAACCAGTTGACCGACCCGCAGGTGCTGGGAATTGCCCAAAGGGGCAGCGATCAGGCCGCTGCCGTCAATTCGGATGACGGCCAGGTCAGTCGCCGGATCATCCCCAATGGTCGTGGCCGGAAAATGGCGGCCATCATTCAATGAAACTTCGACTCGGCTGGCTCCATGGACAACGTGGCTGTTGGTAAGAATCAATCCATCTGGCGTGAAAATGAATCCGGAACCCCCGCCGTGGGTTTCCCGCTCCCCTCGCCGGGTGTTGACCCTTTGGGCTACCTCGATCTTGACTACCGCCGGACTCACCCTTTCGGCCGCAGTGACCACAGCGCGCGAGTAGGCATCCAGCAGTTCGCCATCAGGATTGCCAGTGGCCGGCGCGGGTACCGCTGCCGAGTCACTGGCCGGATCGGGACCGCTCAATGGCAGAAAATGGAAATCAGAATTCATCCCAAGATAGATGAAAATCAGTGAAGCGGAGATTCAGGCGCGGGCTTGGGGATACCTGAAGGCTGGAAAAAGCCGGGGCCCGAAAGCCCCGGTATTGGTTGGCTGGTTGCCCGGATGAAACTTAAAGCTGCTCCCTTGGTTGCCGTCTGTCCATGTGCCGGTTGCTATTGGCAGGCTGCCCTACATTATCTTTCGCCGCAACTTACGGAAACTTCGGCTCAAGCGCCACGGCGCGGACGAGTGGTTAGATCGCGCACCTGCGCCAGCACGCTCGCCATCTGCATTGCATTCAGTTCGGACACAAAGGGCAGCATTTCCGCGATAAACTGATCCTGCATCAACTCGCGAATCTCCTCCTGGCGGTTGCGTTCGCTGCCGCTCAGCAGGTCGGGTACAGTGACCTCGAGCGCACGCGCCAATCGTTCCAGCGAGGAGAGTGTGGGTGTCGCCTTCTCGTTCTCGATCTTGGAGACATATGTCCGCGGCACTGACATCCGAGTCGCCAGTTGACGCTGGCTCAACCCATTGCGCAGCCGCAGCGACCGGATCGACGTGGCCAGATTTAGATGAGCTGGCCCGTGCGGCACCGGCATCATCGCCGGCACCGGAGGAGGGGCTACGATTTCCGGCTCATCCTCGTCGAGCGAAGCGTGGCAGCGCCGGCAGAGATTGTTTATGGTTCTGAACTGGACAAGCAGGCAAAGGTCACAGCGAACAACTTCTCTGGAATCTACAGGGGCTAGAGTTGTAGCCATCGGATTGTGGGAGTTGCCAGAGCAGGGCTACTCCGCAAACCGTGGGGAGATACGGTATTGCAGGCTCAATGTGAGATAGCATGCCTGTGGAAGTCAAGGGAATTCGCGTAGTCAACAGCGCCATCTCGTTAAAACCGTAGTCATAACCGGCGCAACGCCAACAAAACCGGATGAAATCATGAACAACCGCGAATCGGCCTGGTGTTTACTAACTGAGTTCACCCAGTCGGAAAGTCTGCGCAGGCACGCCCTGGCGGTGGAAGCGTGCATGCGTGCCTACGCCGGCAAGCTGGGAGGTGACGAGGAGCTATGGGGTATCGTCGGCCTACTTCACGATTTCGACTACGAAAGATACCCCAGTCTCGAAGATCATCCTTACAAGGGAAACGAGATTCTGAGGGAGCGCTGCTACTCCGACGAGATACGCAAAGCCATCATGTCCCACGCCGAGTACACCGGCGTGACCCGCGACACGCCCATGGAGAAGGCTTTGTTCGCCTGCGATGAGTTGGCGGGGTTCATCACTGCGGCCACGCTGGTGAAGCCGAACAAATCTCTGGCCGAGCTGGACGCTAAATCGGTGAAGAAAAGATTGAAGGACAAAGCTTTCGCTCGTAGCGTGAACCGCAATGACATCGTAAATGGAGCCGCAGAACTTGGAGTCGACCTCGAAGAGCACATTACTTTCTGCATCGAGGCCATGAAAGGGATTGCCCAGAAGTTGGGGCTGGATGGAAGCGCGGCGAGATCCCAACCCGCGTAGTACCGGGTGCCCTCACCCGCCCGAGCCCAGCCGAGCTCGGCTAAGGTCAGGAGAACTCGGACGCGTCTGCTCAGATTCTTAGAATTAAAATGGATGCTCGGCCTCGTTCCGACTCCGGTCTTCTTCGCCAAATCTGGCGAGCCGCCATCAAGCTAGCACCGCATGCAGGAATATGCGCTCCCATGGCGTCCATCATGAGATAGATTGCTCAGGCATCGCGGGCATGCGCCGCTCCACCAGAAAGAGAAAAAATGGAACGACACCCCGATAGGACGCCGGTAATCTCAGATAACGCTGCGGCTGTGCCTACCTGAGGGCGTCTGAAATCTTTCCTGCGGCAATGGCGTCGGCGATCCGGCCGAAATCCTGGTACATGCAGCGATCCCGATCCAGGGTCGGCGAGACTGCCCGGACCGCGGTGTAGGCCGCCTGCAATCGCTTGGAAGTTTTCACAGGAGCGAGGAAGTCCAGCGCCTGGCAACCAGCCATGGCTTCGATGGCCAGCACGTTCCGCGTATTCTCCACGATGCGCTTCAGTTTGATCGAACCATGCATCCCCATCGAGACATAATCTTCCTTATTAGCGGAGGTGGGGATCGAATCGACCGACGCCGGATGAGCCAAAACCTTGTTTTCGCTGGCCAGCGCCGCCGCCGTTACCTGCGCCATCATGAAGCCAGAATTCAGACCCGCGCCGTGCGCAAGAAAGGGCGGCAGACCTTCGTTTAACGCCGGATTGACCAGCCTCTCGATGCGCCGTTCACTGATTCCAGCCAGCGCACTGAGCGCAATGGCGAGAAAGTCGAGGGCAAAGGCGACCGGTTCCCCGTGAAAGTTGCCGCCGGAAACAATGTCTCCCTGTGGGGCATCAAGCACGGTGCCGGTGGCGCGATCACCAATGGCGCGTGGGCGGGGGAAAACTAGTGGGTTGTCCACTGCCGAATTTACTTCTCTCTCCATCACCTCCCGGCAATGCGCCAGGGTGTCGCGAACCGCGCCGTGAACCTGCGGCATACAGCGCAATGAATAGGCGTCCTGCACCCGTTGACAATCGCGGTGCGATTCACGAATTTCGCTGCCGGCCAGCAATTTGCGCAGATTCGCGGCCGTCCGCACCTGTCCAGGATGTGGTCGTGCGTTATGAATGCGCTCGTCGAAAGCGACGTCAGTACCGCGAAGGACATCGAGAGTGAGTGCGCCGATCACATCCGCCGAGTCGACCAGGGTCTCGGCTGCAACCAGGGCAAGCGTTCCCACTGCCAACATCCCCTGTGTTCCGTTGATCAGCGAGACCGCTTCCTTGGCTTCGAGCACCAGCGGCGAGACCTGCGCCCTGTGCATGGCATCTCCCCCGGAAATGCGCTGACCCTTCTCGTCAAAGCACTCGCCTTCCCCCATGAGGACAAGCGCAAGATGTGCCAAGGGTGCCAGATCGCCACTCGCACCTACGCTTCCCTGCGACGGAATGGCCGGAGTAACACCTCGATTCAGCATCTCGCAAAGCGCATTAATCACCGCCACCCGCACCCCGGAAAATCCCTTGGAGAGGGAATTGGCGCGAAGCAGCATCATGGCGCGCGATTCGGCCGTAGAAAGCGGCTCGCCGAGTCCAACCGCGTGCGAGCGGAGGAGGTTTACCTGTAATTCCCGGATCTGGTCTCCGGCAATGCGGACGTCGCTGAGCTTGCCCACTCCCGTCGTAATCGCATAGGCCATCCGGTTGCCCGCCACAACCGCGTCCACTACCTCGCGCGCGCTCTCTACCCGGCTCCGCGCCTCGGGATCAAGAAGAACCGGACGCCGTTCGAATGCAACCTCACGTACTGCTTCGAGCGTCAAGTCGTTGCCGTTGATGTGCAGAGCTTTCAATGTGGCTCCCGGTCTTCGACCAGCAAGTCTCAGGATTGCCTTCTGGTCCAGGTTTTCACGTTTTCTCGCGCCACGGCTTGCTGGAATACAGCCATGTATTTTGCAGGGATCGGCCGCCTTAGCATATTGCCGTCGATCACCATGTGTGTGGTCTCCCCTTCGGCAAGCGACGTACCGTCGAGGGCGCGGACTGCTTCATATCCAAAGTGAAGCAACGATTCCCGCACATTCTGCAAACGTGTGCGGATGATAATTTCATCGTCATACCGCGCCGGCGCCTTATAGCGGCAACGCGCGTCTACTACCGCAATGAAACATCCGTCTTCCCGCTCCATTTCCCGGTAACTGAAGCCGAGCTGCCGCAGAAGCTCTACCCTCCCCACCTCAAACCAAATGAAGTAATGGGAATGATAGACGACCCCCATCTGATCGGTCTCGGCATAGCGCACTCGGATGCGGCTTTCCGAGACCGAGTGCGACACTGGCACCGTCATCGAGAGCTCCACCGCGGTTTGCGCTTTTCCAGAAATGAGCAGATGCCCTCGCGAAAATCGGCTGTGGCGCGGATGCGCGCGTTTTCCTCGATGGCTACTGCAAGTTGCTGATCGAGCGAGGCAGCAATGTATCCATTGATGAGCTTCTTGGTATGTTGCACTGACGACGGACTGTTATCGAGCAGTTGAACAGCTAATTGGCGGGCGCGGTCCAGTAGACGCTCGCGCGGCACGACCTCGTTGACCAGGCCCAAACGCCGCGCCTCGCTCGCATCGAATAAGCGCCCGCTCAGCAGCAGGTCGCGTGCGATCTTATGTCCCACTTGCCAGACGAGAATGGACGAAACCATGGCCGGCACAAATCCGATACGGACCTCGGTGTAGCCGAACATTGCTTCGGGAACGGCCAGCGTGAAATCGCACATCGTAGCCAAGCCGCTGCCTCCCGCAATGGCTGCTCCATTCACCGCGGCGATCGTCGGCCGGGGGAAGTCGAAGAGCCGCCGAAACAGATGGGCCATGCGGGATGAGTCCTTCACGTTCTCATCGTGCGTCTTGCCCAGCAGAGACTTGAGTTCATCCAAATCCATCCCGGCGCAAAATGCATTGCCCGCCCCGGTCAGGACCACTACCTGGGTTGGCGAATTCTCAATCTGATCGAGGGCGCCCAATAGCTCGTCTACCAGCTGAAAACTGATAGCATTGCGCCTCTCGGGACGATTCAAGGTAATGGTTGCGACACCCGTCTCCAAGGCGAGTTGAAGAGTCTGGTAGTTCATTGCTTCTTCGTCATTGGGGCAAACCGAATTGGCAGCGGGAACGAAGCGAAGGACCGGCTTTTTGGCTGGCTGTGGCACGCTCTCACAACCGAGCAGTTCGATTTTCTCGCTTCCATGTTCACGCACATCTTCCCACGCCGCCCATCACAATGTGAATCATCTCACCTCAGACGGTGCTCAGTCCGCCGCTGGGCCATTCCTGTACCGTGCGCCCAGTTCCGCGGACACCCGTAGCAGAGTGTCGAGAGGCTTATACCGCGGCAGTTCAGCCCCTCGCTGCCGCAAGGCTTCCAGCACTTTCTCGGTGGGGATGTTTCCCACCAGAGCGTCTTGCGCGAATGGACATCCACCCAGACCCCCGATCGCGGAGTCAAAGCGGCGACAGCCCGCGTCATAGGCGGCAAGAACTTTCTCAGCCGCGTTCTCGGACCGGCTGTGCAGATGAACACCGATCTCCAGGTAATCGTACTTTGTGCGAACTGCTGAAACCAGTTCTCCGATCTGAGTCGGGCTCGCCAGCCCCACGGTGTCAGCCAGGGAAATCATTTGAATGTCCTCGGATTCGAGCAAGCCGACCGCTTCCACCACCTCGTCCACGTTCCAGGGGTCGCCGTAGGGGTTTCCGAAGGCCATGGAAACGTACACAACTACATTCAGCCCGGCGTCCTGGGCCTTTCTTTCAATCTTTTCCAGTTCCTCGATAGCATCTTCCAGACTCTGACGTTGGTTGTTCTCGAGAAAAGTGGGAGAGACCGAGTAGGGAAACCCGAGCGTGCGCACAGCATTAGTGCTGATGGCGCGGTCCGCGCCTTTCTCGTTGACGACGATGCCGATAATCTCCACATCGTCAGGAGGATCGAGCTCGGTGACGACATCTTCCGAATCTGCCATCTGGGGAACCGCGTGCGGCGACACGAATGACACAGCATCGATGTGCTTCAACCCAGCGCTGATCAGGGCCTGTAAATAATCGATTTTGATTTCCGTGGGGATCTGCCCCTTCAGGCCTTGCCAGGCATCGCGTGGGCACTCGATTAGTTTGACCGATTCCCTCATCCCGCTTCCCGTGGAGCATTTGCAAGACCCGTGAGTGATCGAGGTATTAATACACTCGCCGGCAATCGAATCAATCGATCAACTTCTAGGTTTGCAGTACTCCAACTTTAAACTCCGCCACATCGGGGTTGAGCGCGGCCGCTTCGAGCGCCTGTACCACGGCTTCACGTGTCTGCAAAGGATCGATGATCTTATCGATCCACAACCGGGCAGCGCCGTAGCGCGGATCCATCTGCCGGTCGTAGGTTTTCTTCACCGATTCGTAAAGTTCGGTCCGCTCCGCATCGCTAAGTTTCCGACCACCGCGCTCCAATTGCTTGATCTTAATCTCCACCAGGGTTCCTGCGGCTGAATCCCCGCTCATCACGGCATACTTCGCTGTGGGCCAGGCAAAGATGAAGCGAGGATCATAAGCTTTACCGCACATCGCGTAATGCCCCGCCCCAAAGGAGCCTCCGATGATTACCGTGACCTTCGGCACCACAGAATTGGAAACCGCATTCACCATCTTCGCGCCAGCTTTGATAATTCCCGTCCACTCCGCATCGCGCCCCACCATGAAGCCATTCACATCGTGAAAGAAAACCAGCGGGATCAAGTTCTGGTTGCAATCCATGATGAAGCGTGCTGCTTTTTCTGCTGACTCGGTATAAAGGACCCCGCCAAACTCCATGCGCTTGTGTCCCTCATGATCGACCTGTTGCGCATGCATTTTCTGATTGGCGACGATTCCCACGGCGAAACCGCCTATTCGCGCATATCCGCATAGCACGGTCTTCCCGTACTCGGGTTTGTATTCGTCGAAACGGCTGGCATCGACGATCCGGGCCAGGATCTCCCGCATGTCGTATGGCTTCGACGGCGAGGCCTCATAAATTCCGTAAATTTCTTCCGCTGCCATGGCGGGCAACTCAGGTTTTTTGCGGTCCCAGGGGGATTGCCGCCGGTACCCCCATCGGTCCACGATGGACCGGATTCGGGCAATGCAAGCTTCGTCATTGGGTTCGCGAAAATCCGCAGTGCCGCTGATGGCCGAGTGCATGGCCGCGCCCCCCAACTCTTCGGCGGAATACTTCTGCCCTATGGCTGCCTGGACCAGCGCTGGCCCGGCCAGAAACAATCCGCTGCCATCGGTCATGAGAACGTGATCGCACATGACCGGCAGATATCCGCCCCCGGCAACGCACATCCCCATAATGGCCGCAATCTGCGCAATGCCTAGCGCCGACATGACCGCGTTATTGCGAAAGATCCGTCCAAAGTCGTCGGTGTCGGGAAAAACATCCTCTTGCAGGGGAAGGAAAACGCCAGCCGAATCCACCAGATAAATGGTCGGGATATGGTTTTCAATAGCGATGTTCTGCGCCCGGATAACTTTCTTGGCGGTCATCGGGAAAAACGCACCCGCTTTGACCGTCGCATCATTCACAATCAGCATCACGAGACGGGTGTGAACGCGTGCCAGCCCGGTAATGACGCCCGCCGCCGGCGCCCCCCCCCACTCCTCATACATGCCTTCGGCAGCGTAGATGCCGAGTTCAAAGAAGCTGCCGGGATCAGCCAGCAGCCGAATCCGCTCTCGTGCCGTCAGGCGCCCCTTACTATGCTGGCTCTCGACCGCCTTCGCACCTCCGCCTTCGGAAATCCGCTCTTCTTCGTTGTGGACCGCCGATACCAAGTTGGCCATGGCACGCATGTTAGCTTCATACCGCGCAGACGTCGGGTCCACCCGAGTCTCCAGAACATTGCTGGGGGTCAGAGTGCCGCTACCAACTGGGTCTCTACGGTCAGCCATAGGTGCCTAACTGGAAACTGTTTACGGTATAACAGCGAAGTGGGGGAGAGCAAACGTGAGGCGACACTTGGCATCGGGCGCTTGAAGCATCTGCTCCTTCGGCCGCCCAGTAGGCTTTCGAGCGGCGTAAGCTGTCGCGCATCTCGCGCCATACCAAAGTGCTCGCCGGCGATGAGGTGTGACTGCGGATCGCACCCCGCGCGGGTGATCGACTCGTGTCCGCCGCGGTATTGCGACCGGTAAACCATGTTTGCGGCAGCACTTTTCGGCGCTCACCAACCCACTTCGAACGAAGCAACCAACCAGGGAAGGGCGGATCGTCACCGGACGCAGCCTGGTGGCGGGGTTAAGGATCAATCCATTCCGGGTGGCTAATTCTGAGGGCACATCGGTCCGTTCCCCGGCCGAGCGGCAATGGATTTCGAACTCCGCCACCGGTCTGTGCTGCATAGATCCGTTCAGTGGATTACTTAAACCATCCAGCCGGTTCAGCGAACGCAATAACCTTCAGCCGCCCACTCGGATCAAGCGCCGGGACTCGGTGTTCCCCCGCGGGGTCAGGTTTGTCGGGCTCCCGTTCGAGCGCCAGCGAAACAAGGTAAGCAAGCCAGCCTTGATCTCGACGAATGTTCCACAGAAACCGTTGCCGCGAAACGACGGCGAGAGGGAATGTTCTTCCAGTAGAAGCCGACGGTTTGAGAAAGATGATTTCCGCAAGAAATGGGGGACTAAACTCCGACATTACCCGGCGGTGGGCACGCCGCGGGGCTTGACGTGGGCGCGGATGAATTTCACGATGTCGTCCATCGCGGTTCCCGGCTGGAAAATCGCAGCCACTCCAGCCTTCTTTAGGGGGTCAATATCCTGATCCGGAATGATGCCGCCGACCAGTACCAGCACATCGTCCATCTTGGACTGCCGTAGCAACTCCATGACGCGCGGTACGATAGCATTGTGAGCGCCGGAAAGAATCGAAAGCCCAATGACATGCACATCCTCCTGGAGCGCGGCGCTGACAACCATCTCCGGCGTTTGCCGCAGACCGGTATAGATCACCTCCATGCCGGCGTCGCGCAAAGCGCGGGCGATTACCTTCGCGCCTCGATCATGGCCGTCCAGTCCAGGCTTGGCAACCAGCACCCGAATTTTCTGCTCAATCGCCACCTATGTAATTTAACCACAGGGAACAGACAGGCGCACCGGGAAAGCTCCCCGAGTACCTGTTACAACTGGGGCAGAGGTTATAAGGTCTTGACATCCATGCTCTGCCATAGATACCAGCAGGCAACGCTGCGATATGGCGCCCAGCACCTGGCGATTTTTTCCATTTGCATAGGCTTGGGGAGTTTGCGCTTGCGGTAATGCTTGCGGATGGCCATTTGAATGCCCAAGTCGCCGGTGGGCAGTATGTCTGGCCGGCGCAAAGAAAACATCAGAAACATGTGCGCGGTCCAGACACCTATGCCTTTGACCTGAGTCAATTGCCTGATCACTTCGGCGTCTGGCAAGTCCGGCAGACGAGCAAAATCTAGTTCCCGTGCCTCTGTTCTGGCCGCCAGGTCGCGCAGGTAGGACAGCTTCTGTTTGGATAAGCCGACGCTCCGCAGCTGTTCTGTGGAGAGCTTCAGAATGCCTTCCGCGGTGAGCGGCGTTCCCGCCAGGTCCGTCAAGCGTTGGAAAATGGTCGCCGCCGCCTTTCCGTGCAGTTGCTGATAGACGATCGCCTCCGCCAGACTCTGAAACGCTGGCTCCTCGTAGTTCATTCGGAACTGCCCCACGCGTTCAATAATCGTCGCCAGCACCGGGTCGGCCCTTTTAAGATGCAAGATGGCTTTGCGCATAAGAACCCGCAATCATAGACGAGCGTGCAGCAAGTTTGGTTTCAGAGAAACTGCTGCTGACGGCTGGAAGCTTCCTAGCTTCCTCTCCCGGGTGTCATCTTGAGGCCAAGCGATGGATCGTTGGTAAAGGTCGCAACCCCCGCCTTGCCGGGGCATGTCACCCGCCCTCATCTGGCTAAAGCCAGCCAATCAGATGTCATCCCGGAGGCCATCTCAACCTGCGCCCGCCAAGCAAATGCACATGCAGGTGAAATACACTTTGCCCCGCCCCAGGACCGACGTTGAGCACCGTGCGGTAACCATCCTCGATTCCCCGCTCGCGGGCAAGCTGTGCAGCGACAACATGGCAATAGCCAACCTCCTCGGAGTCCTCCCAAGTGGCTTCCTTCAGACCTCGAATGTGCCGCTTTGGAATAATAAGAACGTGGGTTGGAGCCTGTGGGTTGATGTCTTCAAAGGCGTAAATGCGCTCGTCTTCGTAAACTTTTTTAGACGTAGCTTCTCCTTTAATGATGCGACAAAACAGGCACGCAGGATCGTAGTTGGACATGAAAGAACCTAGTTGCAAAATTCTGGTTTCAAGCCACGATGACCGTTACGCCATACAAAAGCAACCAACTAAGCCCAAAAAAACAATGATAATCCCATCCTTGTTTCTTGGTTCGTTTTGTATGGTTTTGTACCCTGTTCGCGGACAGAATACGCACATTGATGCACAGTCAAAGCTGGCAATCACACGCCGATTTGCTCGTGACTTTTCCAGCTATCTGTTAGCTGGCGCGCGCCCCGATCGTTCGGGAGAAAACTTTTCAAAAGAGCGGGTGGCTGAGAGCAGGCGTTCACGCTGTAGCGCGTTCTGACTGATAGTCATTGTGCTATAGCGATTCCGCCAACTAACTCGGCAGTCTATTCAACCTGATTGCATTCTGGAGTCACGGTTTTTCACTCGTTCTTCCACTGTATTACGTCTGTGATGCATTTGTCGTACTGCGGCTGTATGCAATCCCGCATTGCGGCACGCTTTCCCCTTACTCATCAAATCGCCCTATGGTGGCGCCTCGGAGTCCGTGTTCCATTGTGCGGCTGCGAGGAGCAGCAACCCGAAGCACGTCAACAACCGCAGGTCGCTCTCGCGCAGCAGAACAATCAACAGGACCTTATTGTGGAGAATCCTATCGA
>JBPYDQ010000675.1:0-3482 GCA_051986135.1 Terriglobales bacterium
AAGTCCTTCAGTGCACGGAAGGTGATGTCACTTGCCCGCTCGCCCCAAAATAGTAAACGCGGTGACCGGACCTCGGGCCGGAATCTTTCGCTCCGGCTTAACTCCTATCTTTTGAGCGCAGCAAGTAATTTAGACTCCCGCCAGCCGCAGTCTGAGCTTCGGCGCACCGGGATTTTGATCCGACGGATCCATGTCTAGATGTTATCGCGTTATCGCTCACGCTGATGGCACAGTTGCCGATCGTTCCCTGACACTGATTGGCACCGGGATTAGACCCTGGCACCGAGGCAACGATCGACACCAAAACCGCCTGTCGGCCGCTTCGGGACTTCCCGGACACTGCCCCGAGTCGGAACGATGATGTGCAGCAACCCTGAATAGGGCGCGCCATCTTGGACGTCGTGGTCTGGCTGCGGAGCCTGGGCCTCGGGAAGTATGAGGCGGCATTCCGCGAGAATGAGATAGACGAGACGGTTATTCCGAGCCTAACGCACGAGACCTTAAAGGAGCTTGGCGTCACGGCAGTCGGACACCGGCTTAAGCTGCTCGATGCCCGCTCGTCTCGAACAGGCACCGATGGACCGGACTGCCATCCAACTGACCCCCTAATTCCCAGATTTACGTGCTGGTGTGTACATCATGAAATTTCTGTGGGCTGCGCCAATGTCGTCCAGACGAACAGATGGAAAGCTCCTCAAGCAACCAGCCATCCAGTCGTTCCATCGCTCGATGGTTGACTTGAGTGAGCTGCTCGAAATCCATTCCTTGTGGATCGGACCGCCGAGTCAGAGCGGTAAGATTGCCTATTTTAGTGTGGGCGTAGACCAGCTATACGGCGTGGTCAGCCCTGAAATCGGGACACTGCTGAAATCGTAATACGGCGACGGCGTTTTGCCGTAAAAAACCTTGTCGGCAAAGTCCACGATCGCCTTCCAGTACATATAACTCATCTGATGGTCCGTCTTGCCGACAAACAGGCCCGCATTGTTCGGAACTCCTAGGGCCGTATAGATCTGTTGGCCGGCAATGTGAGCTTCAGCTGTTGGCACATTGCCCTCCCAATAATTCCATTGGAGGGCAATCGTGCCTAGGTACGCTCGCGGCGCAATGAGTCCGATCAGTTCATGTTGATCAAAAGGCAAGTCGTTCACGTTGCTGCCGGCGAACATTTTGAGATTTGGACTAAACCAGCCGCTGAGAGAAGCGAGGACTGTATCAATGGATTCTCCCCCAGGGATAGCCATTCGCTCAGGGGTTGAACCCATCATGCCCGGCTGGTTTGCACCAACCAGAGCAATCCGCTCATCTAATGCGGCAGCCAGCATAGCTGACTTCGCGCCTCGCGAGTGTCCTGCGATCGCGATTTTGGTTGTGTCGAAATGGCTGAGAGTTTCAAGATAGTCGATCACCCGACTAAATCCCCAAGCCCACGCCGCAACATTCCCCCAATCGTACCCGGGGTAAAGCGGATAGACTCCGGAATTGAAAACGGCCGCTCCCCCGTCATGCGCGTAGTCGAGCGAGAAGTCGTCGCGGCCAAACTCGGCCATGATGTAACCTCTTGAGACGAGCGCTTGCAGATTTGCGACTCCGATGCTCGCATTTTTACCTGGGGCGGGCTGCCAATTGTCAGCGAGCGGACTCCAAGACATTTCGGATCCGAGTAGGATTGGAAACGGGCCGTTGCCGCTGGCGGGAATATACAAGTTTATGCTGAAAGGCAAAGCTCCGCCAGGGCCGGTCTTGAGATGCACCGTCCGTTTGATCATGGGCCCCATGACCACATCAGGATCAGTGCTGACAACGGTGACAGGCGACGAAGGCGGCATATGGCCATACATGTAGTACAAGAACGCTTCCTTAAGTTCGGCCCGGCGCAATTGCCACTGCCTCTGGGCGGTGATCTTGAATCCGTTGTACATCGTGAACGGATCCGGCAATTTAGCGTTGTAGACGAGGTTCAGCGGAGGAAAACTTGGCGATGCTGAGGGTGCCGCTGGTGCTGGTGCGTCGATCATGTCACTGCAAGAGAAACGAGAGCCGAACAACTGAACTACGCGCACATTTGGGAGGGTGATTATGCCAAGGCATGCACCGCAGAATGATGCCTCCAAGAAAATCAAAAGATTTCTACGCCGTAAAGAACCCCAAAGCGTTGGCCTCTTCCCACGTGTTTTACGAGTGGCTTCGTGAACTGGCCGACATTGGCATTACCCGCTCGGACATCGAACGCAAGCGGCTCAATCGATGTGCCGCTTGGCCAAGCGCGCTGATCCGATACTGCAGGTGAGGTCCCGTCCAGGTTTGCTCCTCGACCTTGAACACATGACTGAAGTTCGCACTGGCGCTGCCCAGACCGTTTTTGAGGCGGCGAAGTGCCTCGTCTTTGCCGAGACGATGCGGAACGGATACTACCAAAGGCCCTGACATGGTGGCCTCCCGGGGCCAACGGATCCGCCTCATATAGTGATGCCGCTTTGCGCATCAATCGGGGCCGAGAGCTGTCGGCCGTATCGACATTGCGCTCTGCTTCGCACGAGAAGCTATTGGTTCAATAAGCTATCGCCTTGGCCAGCCTTTGGTAGAGGATTGACCGCGTCCGCGACTGCCACTGGTTGTCTTTGTTGACCTCGATAATGTCCCAACCAAATCCAGATTGCCTGTGCGCTGATGCGCTTTGCTTCGCCTTGATTGCCCTCTACGCCTTTTAGCACATACCGAGAGCCCGCATTCGGTATTCATCCGGCTAAACTGGGACGCGGATGCGAGAGGTCCTTATCCGGCAGCCATTTACGTACGTCGCGCCTGGCCAGTGCTTCTGTCACGCGCCACTGCTAGGGCTTCTTTTCGCCCCAGCGCAATGCCCGCCGCGACCGCGCGCGCAATAATATCGCTCATTTCGCCTGCCGGCCCAATCAGCAAGCCAAACTCGCTGAGGATCAAGTGAGCCTTTTCGAGGTCGGCTTTAGTTGGTTGCTCGGGCATGCCGCCATTATGCCGCGGAGGGCGGGTGGACACTAGCCACTTATCTCGGTCGGTAGCTGGCTCAACGCCCCTTCCCGCGGCCGCCCCGAGCACCGCCCACTAAGGAACATTCCTTATGGAAAGGACCTGAATTTAATCCCGGCGGGCAAGCCATCGTAGGCAACGTCGCACCGGGGGGTGGGCTAACGGCGAAAACACAGGATCAACCTTATGCTCTTAGACATGCAACGGGCACGGCGTTGCCTAGCCCGAACTCGGCGCGGGGCACCCTGCCAGTCGCCTGCGATGAAGAATGGCCGTTGCAGGATGCACGGAGGCCCATCTCCAGGAGCACCGAGGGGAAATAAAAACGCCTACAAGCACGGCCGTTATACGGCGGAGGCTATCGCTCGGCGTCGAGAAGTTTCAGCACTGATCCGCGCCGCTCGGACTTGGCTGCGTGAAATATGATTTGGTTTCACGGACTGGCGGGTGCGGCAACTGGTTTCGACGAGGAG
>JBPYDQ010000676.1:0-2245 GCA_051986135.1 Terriglobales bacterium
ACGACATAGGTGACGTTGTAGACAGGCGAACTCGGGGGAATGGTGTAGATGACCGTAGGAATGGAGTCAGCGGTCTTCCAAGGACCGTTCGGAGAATGGCCGATAAACCAAATGCCCTGGTAACAGAGATAGTACAGATCGCCGACACGGATAACCTTGTAGGGTGTGTTGACAGCGTAAAACATGGCGGTGGACTCGATCGGAATGAATTGCGGCTCACCGGAGTAAACCACTTTGACTTGTGACTCGGCTTGGGCGCGATTGACTATCGCGGTCGTGGGGACCTGGGCCAGGAGGACAGCATCACTCGCTTCCTGTGTGCCCGGAACCGACGCGGCGACAACGGAGTAAGGCTGCCGTTGGGGGAGGCGCGAAAAATCGGCGGGGAGTTCGTTGCTCGCAAAGGTCCAAGGACCCTCAAGAGTGGAGCCGCGGAACCAGCGGCCAGAGAGAAGAACGTAGACCTGGTTGTCCGGTGTGTGGAGGAAGACATTCGATTCGGTGTTAGTGGCGTATTGAAGCGCGGTACCTGGAATTTTTGCATAGGCGGGAGTGCCTTTGAACAGCAGTAATTCTGCGGGCTTTTCGGTGAAGAAAACCTTGGGAGCGGCAGATGCGGCGGCAGGGGCCGGGACCGCTTTCAAAACATCCTCCCAGTTTTGACCTTTGGGGATTTTCGCAAAATCGGCCGACAATCTGGAAGTGGCAGCCCAAGGACCCGCCAGATCCTTGGACTTTATCCACGTTTTACCATCGAGAAGGAAATAGTCGGAATTATCGAAGAAGAGATCCCAATTGGTGTTGACGACATATTGAAGCGCGGTACCGGGTACCGGCGCGAGAACCGGTTTGCCTTCGACGAAAAGTAGGATGGCGGGCGTGGTGCTAACGAAGATAAGAGGAGGTTGCGGGTTGACGGTAATTGTCTGCACGTGAGCATTTGCGTTTGCGACGCTGGCGATCATGCGGTCGAGGCTGATGGTGAATGTCATGGTGGGATAAACCTGGCGGACGCGCTGCTGCATGGCGGCTTCCTGAGTGGCGTCGAGGGACGGAAAGCGGGAGCTCACGACCTCGATATTGCGAACGAAGACGTTGCGGGAACTTACGTCGGTGATGGTGTCGGCGTGCCAAGAGATGACGCCGAGAATGGGCTTGGTGTTGCCTTGCTGAATGGATACGGCGGTATCGGCGATCAGGGAGCGGTAAGCACGCCAGCTTTTCACCTGGGGCTGGTAGACGATAACATGAGCCCCGTTGCGATCAAACGCTCTGGGCCATGGTGAAATGTAGGGCGTCGCCGCCGGAGCAGCGGGCGATGCTCGAAGAAGCGGCGTAGAGAGAGGAACGAGAAGGAGCGAGAATGTGGTGGCAAACGCCACGAGTGAATTGAGTTTTCTCACGATGTACACCCCAAGCGCAGCAAGTCTCGGAAAGTTTCGCTAGGTCTGCAAGATTACGGGTTGGCCTGCATTGGTCAATTGCGCGGAATCTATTCGATGCGTATGGACCGCCAAATTGCTTGAAGGACCAACCTCGAACCTGGCCATTCAAAGCAGCGCAATCATATATTGTTTTTCAGCGCGTTGCCATAACTTACGCCGACGAGCCGCGTTGGCAGAAGTTAGGGAAACACCAGAGAACGTGAAGAAAACGGTTGGCGGCGAAGATTGCCTGGAATCGCCTAAAGCGAGACGGCGAGAGGACTGCGGAGCGGTAAGCCGCGGTTTTTCGGCTATTTCGAGGCAGGGCTTAATTCGTGCTGCTTGAGGTGGCTCGCGACTTCTTCCGAAATTTCAGAAGCTGTCTTTTTGACGGTTTTTTCCGGAGCGTTCTTTTCCATCACGAACTTCGCCGCGGCCACGTAAGGATTCATGGTAATCGCTGCACCTGGTTTCTTGCCACTGTTGTCCTCTTGAGCGATGTTGTAAAGGGGCTTTTGCGGGCTGGCAAGGTCAGAGAGGGTTACGTAGAGATCCATCTTGGCGCTGCCGGAACCGAAACCGATGAGAGCACGATGCATGCGATTACCCTCATCCACTTCAGTGAAGACACCGGTAACCAGCGCGCCTACGGAAGGAGCGGGATCATCGGGCCCGAGTCGCTGGGCTTTGTACCCGGCCTTTTGTAGGTCGTCGATGAGGCTTTTGGACATCGTGTCAACGATTTTCTTGGCCTGCGCTTCCGGATCCTCCTGCTTGTGTTTGCTTGGACGTTCGATGAGGCCGGGCCGGACCTGGCCTCC
>JBPYDQ010000677.1:0-2500 GCA_051986135.1 Terriglobales bacterium
GGCTCCTGTAGTCGAAACCGTCACCGCTGAGGTGATCGAGCAACCTGCCCCAGCCATAATAACTGTCACGGAAGCCGAACAGACGGAGGTACGTAAAGCGAGCTGAACTGGAGAGGCAAATGTCAACGTGCTGATTTTTGCCGTAGTAGCACTTGCGCACCTGGCGAGGCTCATGAACCGGTGGGCAGTGCAGATTGGGCCATACAAGGTACCATGAATGTATCGTGGGCTGGCCTTGTCGTCGCTGCTCTGCTCGCAATTTGGGGTTTTATGCAATTGCCGCTGTAGAAGGCGCGTCATTTGACATGCTTATCTGCGGATGGACAGCGCAGAAGTAGCGCCCTTACTGAGCATCAACCCGCTTATACGCCCACGCGCCGAACCCAAAAATGCACAAACTGAGCGCCGCGAATACCGCGATATTGACCACTGCATCAATCATGGGTCCCTCCGCTGAACAGAAGATCGGTCTCTTGAGGGATTGTCGTAGGCTCTTAATATTCCTGGCCGCTGTCAGGGACAGTGACCATCATCACAGTTTGGTACTTTTTGATTGACGGCCAGCTCGTCACAACAGCCTCGCGGCTAGCTGGAGAGCGCGACTCTTGCCAGGCGGTCCGAGACTAGTAGGCAACGACCTATAGCGTTTGAGGCGTTGCAGATTGAGCTCTGGGAATCATCCACGGCGTTTCGTTTGATGCAGATCAAAGAACTTCACCTCGCGGCGCTCTCAGCAAACTGCGGTGCAACCCGGCAGCGGCAGATGCGCGAGACGACCGCGATGCCAGCGGTGACGACCAAGACCAACGCAAGGATTATTATTATGTTTTTAACGATTATGTCACCTGTCCAGACGTCGTTTTCGGAGCCCGAAACCTAGGCGACCAGACATTCGATCGGCAGCGCCGTGAATTCCGGCGCATCCTATAGCTTAACTTGGTTCTTGAGTTGCGGCTTATTCTCAAGATAGTAATAGCCACACTGGCGACTCACTATCTTGTGGCGCTCCCAGTCCTTGAGGATCCGGGCCACGTTCTCCCGCGCAATGCCAGCCATGGCGGCGAGATCGCTCTGTCTGATCTTATGACGGATCATAATCCGACCCGACTCGACTTCATGCCCGAAATGTTCCGCCACCTCGAGCAGCGTGCTGGCGACCCGGCCTTTGAGCGAAAGGAAACTACCGGCCGCCACCAGCGTGTCTGTCTCGCGGAGGCGTTGAGCGAGAAGGTTGACTAGCGATTTGTAGAGGTCGGGATGTTTTTCTGCAAAGGCTTCGAACGCGGCCCGGCTGAGGAAGTTCGCGGCGGCATCACGCACCGCCACCACTGAGGCTGAACGCGGCAGCCCATCAATGATCGAAAGCTCGCCGACGATGGCGCCCTCTCCGAGGAAAGCAAGGATGCGCTCGCCGCCGGCGCTCGAAACGATCGTAACTTTGAGGAGGCCGTCCTCGATGCGATAACAGCCGTCGCCGGAATCGCCGGACCGGAACAAGACTTCACCAGCAGAGAGCCGCATTCGCCTAGCGCTGGCAAACAGCTCGCTCGAAAGAGGCGTTGGCAGTACCGACAGCAGACGTGGAATTTCAGGCCTAATCCCCATATCACCCTTCCGGCCGCTCAAAGGATCCAAAATAGTGCCCTCAGCGTCCGCCCGAGTTTCTACGGGCAGTGCTTGCCAAAAGGGTTAGACTGCCGTGACATTGCTTAGATCTTCCAGTTTGTACCCCGTCCGTCCAAGCCACTGCCGAACTCGGATTTTCTAGAAATGGGTAGTAGGTAACAATTGGTTACCGAGTTGCCCTGAGACTGGCAAAGCCTTCGCAAAACTTTGGTTAACATCAATCGACCCGAAACGTGCGCTGGTCTGCCGATAACCCCTCTTATAACCGCAAACGCCGAGACCTGATGTCTGTTTGGTGGCCAATATGGGGCTTCGCCACCTGCTCGTTAATTGGGAACTACGTCTAACAATCCACCGAACCGCAGCGCCAGTTTTTGTTCGCGTTGGCGACAAGTCCCTTCTTTAGGATCGTTAATTTTCTAGATTTACCAACAGGCCTATGAGCGCTAACGCCGGCTTGCGCCCGATCCGATTTAGGTTCAGGAAACAGTCCACGTTACAAACGTTCGATTGAAAATCTCTACCAACCGGTGCCTGCTAATTCCGATGCCATCGATTACGCGGCGCGATTTTCTCAATGGCACCGCGTTGACCATTGCTTCCGGTTTGACGCCAGCGGATCAGCTTGCGGCGGCCCCGACGAAGTATCCGCCGGCGCTGACTGGTATGCGCGGACAGCACCCCGGTTCATTCGATGTTGCGCACGCATTCGCGTGGGAAGGGCAACGCTTTGGCGTCGATGATGCCAGAGTGGAGGAGACTTACGACTTAGTAGTAGTTGGCGGTGGCATCAGTGGACTTGCCGCCGCGTGGTTTTATCGCCGCGCGGTCCCAGATGCCCGCATTCTCATTTTGGACAACCTCGACGATTTCG
>JBPYDQ010000678.1:0-8726 GCA_051986135.1 Terriglobales bacterium
CTGTCAACAGTATCGAGTTGCACAAGGCTGGAAATCTCAGCGACGGGCAGCGGGTGTAGAAGCACGGCGTTCACGACGGTGAAGATGGTGGTGTTTGCGCCGATGCCCAGTGCCAGGGAAACAATGCAGATGGCGGTGAAGCCGGGACTCTTGTGCATTGACCGAAAGCCGAAGCGGATATCCTGAGACAAGCTGTCGAGGTTCATGGAGGCACCTGCAGGATTGTAGTGTCGTCCTTGGTTAGGCCGCTCATTTTCCAAAAGCGGCCTACAATACCGGAACTCTCAAATTTTAGACGGAAACGGTGCGGAACGTGTCACGATCCAGAAGGAACTTATGAGGCACGCATCCATCCAGACGACGCTCAATATCTACGGCGGAGGGCTGATGGAGTCGATGCGGCAAGCTCATGGCCGGATCGTAAAGCAAGCGATTCACGTTAATGGACGTCAGCAAATCACTAGCTAAGCTACCGTGAAATCAGTAATTTAAGGGCGGAGAGAGTGGGATTCGAACCCAAACTTTTCAACAAGATCAATCAATTAGAAGGCGCGAATGGCACGCGAAACCGCTAACAACCTGCAAAAACAAATAACTCCGCCATCTTATTGGACGCTTAACGGACGCTGATCTGTGGACCTCGGGCGGCACACGTTCGTCTGGTGCGGCCGATGATGGTAACCAAGCGCGTAAGGTTGTGGATGACATCGAGCTCGGCTGGAACTTGACCCAATTGCGACTGACGATGAGGAAGTCGCGCGCGATGTCGCGTCCTGTGCTGCGAGGGCCCGGCACGGTGAACACGTCGGTGCACAGACTCAGCATCGGCAACACGAATTAACGGTCAGGGGCTGGCGCCGAGAGAACAACCGGCTCCGGGCCAAGATCGAGACTCGCAACGGAATAACGCGTATCGACATTCGCCCGTACGATTTGGTTAAAATCCGCGGGCGGAAAAGCTTTCCATGGCTGAAGCGGTTGAACGGCCCCTGTCCGAGGATTCCCGTGGGTTCCGCGAAGTTGGTCACCTGTCGCATTAATTCGTAATGCAGCACTGAGGGATAGGCGCGATATTGATGGACGCTAAATGCATGTTTGATGTGGCAGGGGACAACGGAGTTCCCCGCCATTCCAACGTAGAATTCTGTCCGGCATGGATCCGCTTGGGAGCTAAGGCTTGCAGATCATCATCAAAACAAAGGCTATTGGCAGGTAAAGGATCGAGGCAAAGAGCAGGCGCTTAGCGACCGCATTGCTTCTGTGGAGGGCGAGTTGGATCCCGCAATAGAGAAAAGCCGAAGCGAGTAGCAGCGCTGCGATCGCATACAGCAGCCCAGCTCGACCTAGCAGCGTAGGCGCGAGGCAGACGGGCAATAAAAGCAGGAGCGGCAAAACGCTGCCCAGTGCCACGAATTGGCTTTTGCGCTCGCCCCGAGGAAGGACGAGGTAGCCTGCCCGGGCGTAATCTTCGCGATAAATCCAAGCGACCGACATGAAGTGGGGAAATTGCCAGAGGAAGAGCATGACATAAAGAATCCATGCCCCCATACTCAACGTGCCGGTTGCGGCAGCCCATCCGATCAGCGGAGGCATCGCCCCCGGAAAAGCCCCAGCCAACGTGCACAGCCAGGTCTTTCGCTTCAGCGGCGTGTAAATGAATAGATAGCTTGCGAGGGTTATGGCCGCCAGCAGGCTCGAAAGCGCGTTGACCGCCACAGCCAGATAAATTCCCCCTGTGAGCGACAACAAGATCCCAAACCGGAGGCCGGTCTCAGGTTTTAGCCTTTCGGCAGCCAACGGCCGCCGCGCAGTCCGCCGCATCTGAGCGTCGAACCGACGCTCAAGATATTGATTGAGGGTAGCTGTCCCGCTGGCAACGAGTAGGGTACCGGCTAGAGTATGAATGAGAAGCCAGAATGGAAAATCCCCCAACCGTCCTGCATATCCCAAGTAAAAACCGGCAGCGGCGGCGACGCAGATCAGGGTATTCACTTCGGGTTTCGTGAGGGCCCAATAATCAGACAATAGCGCGGCCGGGATTGATGACAGTCGGGGATGCGGTTCTGCGGGAACGTCCATTGCGGTGATGGTTGACTTTGTTGCCATGTTTACAGGGCCTCCGCTGTTGGGGCACTCAGCCGCGCGGTAGCTCTGCCCCGCAATTCGGGCCGATCTTGTTCTGAAAGGTGCAGTCTTGAAGGCGAAAGAAGCTGGATGGTGACCACCGCTGCCGGGGCCAAGTAGATGAACGTAACAGAGACCCACATCAGGGCGCCGGCAAATTCCTGATCTCCCAAGGGCGAAATACCGGCTACGTGAGGAACCGCCGCGTAAGGCCGATAGACAACGCGATCACAGAACGCAAGAAACGCGGAGAGCGCATCGCAGGGCAAAGTGGCTAGGAAAAGATACAAGGGAGTGGACCATCGAGGCCAGCGTGCAGAGCTCGGCCACGGCTGCACGACAGGCCACCAGAATAGAAGACCGGTCATGAGAAAACACGTGTGCTCGACTTCATGCCACCATGACGACTTCAATCCCAACTCAAACAGGGCAGGATAGTGCCATGCGATCACTGCGAAGCTGGCGGCAAGCAAGCAAAACAATGGATGAGTAGCAACGCCTGCCACCCATTGCACTGCCGCGTGCTGAAAAACCCGACCAACAACTCGGACGAAGCGTCGCGGTAGTCCATGCAGGAGCGGCATGATGGGCGCTCCCAGCAGAATCAACGGAGGAGCCACCGCCATCAGCAGAAGGTGTTGCACCATGTGGAATGTGAGCAACTCATCGTCAAGCGCGTTGATAGGAGATCCGATTGCGATCCACAGTGTGGACAGTCCGCTCATGAAGGCGGCAAACTGCGCAACTGAAATCGTGTGCGGGAAGGCTTTCCGAAGATGAAGCCAACCGCGGAAGTAGAAACACGCTATCAGCAGCAATGCGAGCGTAACGGGCAATTGCAATTGCCACGAATCGAAAGCGGTTTTAATAGCAGCTGACATTGCCGACCTATGGCTGTGTCGAGGTAGATTCCTGACCGCCCGTTCCGAGTGCGACCCTGCGGGAAGCGTCCCGTGCCGGCGCCTGCCGTGCCGGATGCAGTGTCTTTAGAAATGCCACCAGAGCAGTTGTTTCCGCAGGACTTAAGTTCTTGCCGTAAGCCGGCATGTTGCCTCCGCCCTGGATCACCTGGCGGATAAGTTGATCCTGGGTGAGGCGTAGCGCCACATTGTCAAGTGCTGGGCCGCGCTTCCCCCCGGCATCACCGAGCGAATGACAGTTGCGACACTGCTTGCCCTGAAAAACGAGAGCGCCTCGGCGCTCCAAGGCAGTGCGTCCTTGGAGATCTTTTGCCGGGATAGGAACGCTGCTCCACGCATTCATCACGGGACTCCACGGCGTGTGTTCACCTAAATGCGTCAGTACCCCCAGTGCCACCGCAATCACCAGAATCGTTAAAACGGCAATTGGCCTGCGTTTCCAGCTTTTCTCACCTTCACCCGCCACGAACGGAAGCGCCAATAACACCACAATCACGATTATCGGCGCGATCAGTATTATTGGGGTTTCCGCTGCGGGGGGAAGGTAAGAAAGCACTGCGTAGATCCAGAGGAAAAAGAAATCGGGACGTGGCGCCGTCTGAATAATCGTCGGATCCGGTTGGCCGCCCGGGCCGAAGGGCCCGAAATACACAGCGCAAGCTGCGATCGCAAGCAGAATGAAGCCGGAGAAAAACACATCCTTCCAGACAGCATAGGGCACAAATGCCACGCCGCGCTTGTGCGCCAGCTCCTGATATTCGCGCACGTAGGTGGCTTTGCGAACTATGCGTCCCGGCATGGGCCATTCGTTGATTCCCAGTTTCAGGACCAGGAGCAGGTGTATGCCAACAAATGCGATCAGCAGACCCGGTATCACAAAAACGTGCAGCGCGAAGAAACGTGAAAGCGTTGCCGCTGCGATGATCGGCCCGCCGAGCATGAGATTCACAAGCGCGGGGCCAACCACAGGAACTCGACTGGCAATCGATGCTCCAATTCCCAATCCCCAGTAGGCGTCTTGGTCGAATCTAAGGACTTGCCCGGTAAATGCCATGCCGAGGGTCACGAGCAGAAGGAAGACGCCAATAATCCAAGTCAGCTCCCGGGGGAACTTGTACGCTCCGAAAAGGAAAACCTGCACCATGTGAATGAGCACGATGGCTACCATGAAGTTCGAACCCCAGCCATGCAGCGCTCGAATGAACCAACCGAGGGGGACAGTGTGATTGAGGATCTGTAAGCTATTCCAGGCTTCTCCGGCCGAAGGCACGTAAATCAGAGCCAGCAGAATCCCAGTGACAATCTGCAGCAGGAAAACGGTCAGCGCGGCACTACCGAAGACATAGAACCAACTCGCTGTTTCGCGTGGAACCGGATGTTCTGCGGTTTCGCGAAGTGCGGCCCCAACTTTCAGGCGCTCCTCGAACCAACTCCCGAGTGTTCCGATCACACGCATCTGGATTCTCCTGTCGCGGTATTTGCAGCGCGACCGGGCGTTGGCATTTCGCCAGCCTTGATGAAAAGCTTCCCATCTTCAACCTTGTAGCTGTACTGGAAGAGTCCGCGCTCGGGAGGGCCAGCGGCGAGAGAACCATCCTGGTAGTAGGCGCCGCCATGACACGGGCACATGAACAGGTTCGATTGGGGAAACCATCGGACAGGACATCCCAAGTGGGCGCAATTGATGGCAAAGACCTGGAAACTGTGCCCGTCCACATTCCGAACCCAGCAGGGGATATCAGCCGTTTCCCCATCCAAAGAATTGACGACCGGATTGCGAAAGGTCGCGAGCCGCGTCTGCCCTGGGGGGAACTGTTCCAACGGGCCAAGAGAAAGCCAGGATTCGTAACCAGTCTTTCTCTCTCGAATTGCGGGACCCAGAAGAAAGCGAACAACCGGCGCTGCCAAAGCCGCAGCCACCAACCCATTGAAAAGCAGGCCGATCTTGAAGAGCATGGCGCGTCTTGTCATGCCCGTTTCTCTGGGTACAGGGACTTTCTCATCGTCTGGTCTTGGCAATCCGGCAGGTCCACTCATGGAAGTTCTCCTTTTGCGCGGTTCGGGGAAGGAGTAGGGTACGGTTGGCCGGGAACTTTCGGCCGCTGCGCCGCAAGCCAGGCGACAACATCAGAAATTTCCTGGGCTGACATCGGCTTACCCGGCACGTCACCGCGCCAGTCTGGCGCACCCAGTTCAGGCCGTCCGATGATCACATTCGTACGAAGATCTTGATCGCTAGTCAATGCAAGGTACGAGCCGTCCACAATCGAGCTGGCTTTCTTGCCCCCTCGCCCGTCTGGGCCATGACAGGATGAGCAGTATGTTGCGTACACCGCGGCGCCGCGGGCTGGATCGCCGAGAGCCTGCGCTCGATAGGCGGGCGGATTAGCATCGCGAAGCACATCGGGTTTCGCCCAGCGAGACCTGAGTCCGCCGATGATGGCATCGATCTGCTTGTCTGTGAGCATGCCGCCGGCACTCTGAGCGAAGGCGGGCATTGGGGTGCCAGGTACTCCGTTTGCCACAATCCGACGAATCGTTGCATCATCCGCAATCGCGAAAAAGACAGGATCGGACAAAGGAATCGCCGCTCCTCCTTTGCCCTGCGAGCCGTGGCAGCCGGCACAGTTGTCTCCGTAAAGGACGTTGAAGTCCATTACCTGGGTGGGACGCATCACCGGCGAATCACCTCCGGCGCGGGCAGGCGAGTTCGCGCAACTGGTACAGACCAGCACAATTAAGATCGCCATGATCAAACCCAGACACAGGTGCTTCATGGTTGCCCTTCTTCTGAGTTTTTCTCGTCCATGGCGCCAGGTGCCTCCATGCCAGCGCGCACTGCGAAAGGAAGGTGTTGCCACGTGCGCACTCGCTCTTGTCTCAAGACCACCACACCCGCGACAACACCAAAGCCTACTTGGCAAATGACGAACCAAAGCCAGTCAATACGCTGGTTGAGCATGGGATCGACCACTGCGAGAAAGCTATGGATCAAACCAGACCAGAGGATGGGTCCGATCAAGCCTCCCAGTAGAATCGGTCGGCGCGGAATCATGGGGAGCGCGGCTCCGTAAAGGAGCCCAACCAGCAAAGAAGTGATGAGGTGAACAGCCGATGCAACGATCAATGCATCCCAATGAAAAGCTGAAAGTTGTTCCGTAGTCCCTCTGGCGGGAAAGAATCCAGCCGCCAAAAGATTGATTGGATACCAAATGCCGTGCCGGCTCACGAGTCCATAGATCATCGCCAGCGCCGCCATGGCGACACTTCCTGCCAAGCCTCCCTTAACCCCGGCGGAAACCGGGTAGATCTCAAGCGGCAGTCGCGCACGGTGCAAATCCCGGCCGATCCACTCGACCCGGGCGACCTTGGGGCGGGTTGTGACGAACTGCACTGATTCAGGCGTAACACGTACGGATTCCTGCCTTTCGTGCGGGAGTACCTCGCGGAACCACCCAACGCATCCGCTGACGCACATGACCGCACCAAGGATGCTGACCGAGACGCTGGTGACCAATCCCGCAAATAGCAAAGTGATGCCTAAGGAGAGGACAATTGGCCACGCTGTCGGAGCCGGGAGATTCACGGATGGTGTCTGCTCTCCGATTTGTGCTCGTAGATCGGATAACTGCGAGGCCATATTGTGATCCTTTCCCTCAGCGTCCAATTACATAAACGACGGTGAACACCACGACCCACACCGCGTCCACGAAATGCCAATACAGCGACAGAACGTCCACACGTTCAGCGTGTTCCTGCCTTAGTTTTCCCAATAGCGTGAATGCCAGGACGGTGAAGAGCCCAAGCAACCCTGCCGTGACGTGAAAAGCGTGGAGTCCCACCAGCGAGTAGTACGTGGTTCCGAAAAGATTGGTACTGATGGTCAAGCCTTCGTCGTAGATGAGGTGGTGCCACTCTCTTGCGGTTCCGAAAAGGAAAGTTGCGCCCAGTGCAAGAGTTACGAACCAGAAAGTGCTGAAGACCTTGGTGCTTCCTTGGCGGAGCGCTCTTGTGGCCAGATGAATTGTCAGGCTGCTGGAGAGCAGACAGATCGTGTATAAGACAGGCACCCTGAGAACTTCTTTCGGCATTGGACCGGTCAGGCTCTTGCCGATGTAGAAAAGGTACGCCACCACAAAAATAGTGAAGATGGCGCTCTCGGCGGCAATTAGGCTGAACATGCCCACGCGACCGCGCGAAGGAAGCTCCCATTTCAACTCTGGCTGCGGCAGCGTCATCGGTATTACGTTCATCGCAGCTCCTCCACTACTCGTACTTCCAGTCCGGATCGTCCGGGTGCTTGAGATCCCAAAGCGGACGGCGGCTCCTCACGGTTGGAATGGCGGCGAAGTTATACGCGGGCGGGGGCGAACTGGTCGACCACTCCAGCGTCCACGCGTCCCAGGGATCGCGTCCCGCATATTTGCCCCCGAAGTAGGACCAGACCAGGTTCCCGACGAAAACCAGAACACCGGCCGCCTGAAAGAAAACACCAATGGTGACCAAGAGATTCCAAATTTCCCAACCACGTCCCGGCTCGTAGGTGTAAATTCGTCGCGGCATCCCCAGCAGGCCGGGGATGTGCATGAAGTCGAAGGTCAGATGAAAGCCGATGAAAAACAACCAGAAGTGCAGCTGTCCGAGAGTTTCGCTCAACATTCTTCCTGTGATCTTCGGATACCAGTAATAAAATGCACCGAAGAGTGCAAACAGGATTCCGCCCACGATTACGTAGTGGAAATGCGCGACCACAAAGTACGAGTACGCAAGCTGCCAGTCCACCGGCGCCGAAGCCTGAATGACTCCGGTCAGGCCCGCGAGCAGGAACTGGAATAAAAATGCGATCGCAAACAGCATCGGAACTTTGAACTCGATCTTGCCGCCCCACATCGTCGCCAACCAGTTGAAGATTTTGATTCCGGTGGGCACAGCAATGGCCATGGTCGAAAGCACAAAAAACCCGTTTCCCTGCGGACTCATTCCTACGGTGAACATGTGGTGTGCCCATACACTCATCGAGATGAACCCGATACAAACTGTTGCTGCCACCATAATCGGGTAACCGAATATCGCCTTCCGGGAAAACACAGGCACGATTTCGGAGATGCAGGCAAATGCGGGGATAACTAGGACGTAGACTTCCGGATGACCGAACACCCAGAAGAAATGCATCCAGATGACCGCCGAACCGCCAGCCTGCGTATCAAAGAAGTGGCCTCCTAGATAGCGGTCGATCAGCAACATGAGTTGCGCAGCCGTGAGCGGGCTTATAACCTCCAGCACCAGGCCACCCATGACAAGATTGAGCCAAGCAAACAGCGGCATCTTCGCAAGCGTCATGCCCGGGCAGCGCATGCAGATGACGGTAGCAATAATGTTGATGGCAGTGCCCATGCTGCCAAACCCGGACACCAGTAAGCTCAAGGTCCAGTAGTCAGTGCTGTGGCCTGGAGAGAACGGCAAGGCAGTCAGCGGCGCATAAGCCCACCAACCAACGTCGGGAGCATTGCCTGCACCATACAATCCGTTGGCGCCCAGAAAGCTGAAATAGAGCAGCAGTCCCCCAAAAGCCATGAGCCAGAAACTGAACGCATTCAGCCGGGGAAACGCCATGTCGCGGGCCCCGATCATGAGGGGGATCAAATAGTTGGCGAAGCCGAACACGAGAGGCATGGCTACAAA
>JBPYDQ010000679.1:0-6133 GCA_051986135.1 Terriglobales bacterium
CGCCCGATCTGCCTTCTGCCTTCGCGCATGCCGCGGCCTATGGGGATATCATTGCAGCGACGCTCGGGTTGTTTTCGCTGTTATCGCTGCCCAGCCGGGCTAGCGTTTTCATTACATGGATCTTCAATCTCTGGGGCTCAGCCGATCTCCTGAACGCTTTCTACCAGGCCAATCACGCCGGACTCATGGCGGGGCAGCTGGGAGCCACTTACTTCATTCCGACCTTCGTAGTACCGCTGCTGCTCATCACTCACGGACTCGTTTTCCGAACTCTTCTGCAACATCAACAGGAATCCGCAATCGAAGAAAGCCGAATCTAAAAGACCTTATTCTTCCTGCACAATACTCATTCGCTTTTGCGGTGATCGAATTCCGGAAGATATCGCGTCGTTCAAGCGAAGCCCGTCTACGAACATCACAGGCCTGAAGAAGTTCGGCTCGCAAGTGACGGAGTGCGTTCCGAACATCGCACTCCCATGGGTGCAGAAACTCCCGGGCAGCCATGTCTCGCGTCCACTGATAGCGTAACGGAAGTCGAGCTGCTGTTTACTATGAGAGGTCTATTGGCCAACATCATGGGCAAGATGTTTTCCAAAATCATCCCCGATTTAGGTTGCCGCCGAGGCGAAAAACCTGAAGAGTATTTGTCAGAGAATGGTCGATTAACTACCGTGCAAAACTTGCAAGACCTATAAAGACGCCCGTCGTTCTTGGGTCGATTCACTTCACGTGTTCCTCAATACGGTAAGCACACCTTCGGTCACCGGCGACAATGTGTTCCACCCGCTCCACTGAAACTTTTTCGCCCAAAACAGTCCGAAACAGGTCCTGCTCGCTCGTGCAAAATCCTCTGCACTGTTTGGCAGCTGCACAGATCGGGCAATGGTTTTCCACCAACAGGAAGGTACCTCCCTTACCGGGCATCAGTTCAGCCATGTAACCCTCGGCTATGCGAATTCGTACCAAGCGTCTGAGTTTTTCCTTCAGAGAAAGGTTGGGTGCAATCTGCTGAAGGTAGGTCGCTACCTGGTTCTTGTACCGGGCAGCGATGACCTTCTGCACTCCGCTCTCACCAAAGGCTCGATCGACCGCATCAATGAGCGAGAGGCTGAGTTCTGCGTATGCCTGAGGGAATAAGCGATCGGCCTTCGCGGTTAGTTTCCAATATTTTGCTGGCCTCCCCACGGGAACGGGTCGTTCCTCGGCTACCACGAACTTCTGGTCTTCGAGTTCATACAGGTGTTGACGCACCGCCATCGCGGTCAGACGCAGATGCCCGGCAAGCGTAGCCGCATCCGCTGCTCCCTCGGTCTTCAAGAACTTCAAGATTGCGTGCCGGGTGTTGTTTCCGGCCTCGGTGCTCTGCACTTCTCGTGCCATGATTTTACTTTCTAAACTGAATCCTTTCGAAAGTCAATGCCATCTTACAGGGCAGAGTAAGTAAAGAAACTACTTTATAAAGTCGGAGGCTCAGAGAAATGGAAAGCGAAACATTGGACCGAAGGAGCGCCGCGGGCATTACCATACACCATAGTTTCTTCAACCAGCTTCGGGTTGCCATCACCGGTGGCACCTCAGGCCTGGGACTGGCCTTAGTGCGAGAATTCAGCGCTGGCGGCGCACGCGTGGCGTTTCTTGCCCGCCATGCGGAAGCCGTAGCAAAAGTCGAGTCCGAAAACAAAAACACGCACGGCATTGTCGCAGACGTCTCTAATAAGGACGACATCTACCCCGCGGCCCTCCAGATCCTGGGCGAGCTGGGCGGCCTGGAGATCTTGATCAACAATGCCTCCGATCTCGGTCCTGTACCGCTCGCGCTGCTTGCCGATACCAACTGTGAGGACTTCGAAAAGGCAATGGCTACGAATGTTCTGGGACCATTCCGCCTGAGCAAGGCTCTGCTTGGAGCGTTGTCGGCATCGGCCCGTGAGGGCCGCAGCGCTCTGGTGGTCAATGTCTCGAGCGACGCGGCCGTGACGGCCTACCCTAAATGGGGTGCTTACGGAGCCAGCAAGGCCGCTCTCCGCCACATGACTGCAATCTGGAACCAGGAATTGTCGGCCGAAGGCGTACACTTTCTCTCCTTTGATCCGGGGGACATGGATACCCCAATGCATGCGATCGCCATTCCGGACGCAGATCGTACCACGCTCAAGGCACCCGAGACCGCTGCACGAGAGTTGATTGCAGCCATCGAGACCGCACTGACACGGGCTCCATTCAAATCGGAGTGACCTCGGAGGAAGAAGGAACTATGATCGCTGCCATCGAACCAGTCCAGCGCTCGCCGCGCGCAAGGGTTATGGTCGTCGAACCCAGCGGCGCGATTCGAGACTTGCCGCGTTCGGCTTTGATCGAATTGGTCCGGCCCGGGGACCTGGTCGTGGCCAATGACGCTGCAACTATTCCGGCAAGCCTGAACGGGATGCATCTGCCAAGCCGAAAACCCATCGAGGTTCGGCTGGCCGCCGTTCCCTCACTTTCGCCAGAAAATCGCGAGTTTTCTGCTGTCCTCTTTGGTGAAGGAGATTTTCACCTTCGCACCGAGGATCGGACGCCGCCACCTTGGCTTGCATCTGGTGAGAGAATCGGACTGGGGCCACTCTCTGCGAAGATCTTGCGATTGCTAGATCACCCTCGACTGGTCTTACTCGAGTTCGACCAGTCCCGCGACGCGCTTTGGGCTGGCCTGGCTCAGCACGGCCGACCTATTCAATACTCGCATGTTCCGGTTTCACTTGCTCTGTGGGATGTCTGGACACCCATTGCGGGACCGCCCGTTGCTTTCGAGCCACCGTCCGCCGGCTTCGCCCTAAGCTGGGAACTCTTGGCACAGATTCGTGCCCGTGGCGCGGAATTTACCACTATTACGCACGTGGCGGGGCTGTCTTCCACGGGCGACCCAGATCTGGACCGCCGGTTGCCATTTGACGAGCCCTATCGTATCTCCACAGCGACTGCGGACGCCATCAACCGGGCGAAATCTGGCGGTCGACGAATTGTGGCCATCGGCACCACCGTCGTGAGAGCCCTGGAGCACGCGGTTGTACAGGGCAAGATCCGGGCGGGAGAAAACTTGGCAACCGAGCGTATCGGCGCGAGCACGCGACTCGCGATCGTGGATGCCATGTTGTCGGGCACACACGAACCCGGCACCAGCCACTATGAATTGCTGCGTGCCTTCCTGGCTGATCGGGAACTGGAACGACTCACGGCTGAACTCAACGCGCGCGCCTATCGCACCCACGAGTTTGGCGACTCGGTCCTGGTTTCGCGCACATTCAACAAGTTGGCCGAGGATAAATCAACTTGGCAGAGACCCAGATCGGCACCGACCGTAAACAACACTTTAACTGCATAGCTGTGGCTGAACGATCCTCCGCGGCTTGGAGTTTTCAAGTTTGTGGACTGCTTCGAAGTGGGTCAGAAAGTCGTCGAATCCGCTTCGGACCTGATCGTGCCTCCGGCTTGACCACCGCTTGATCGACGTCTTCGCAGGGTGAATTTCCAGATCGCTTCCAGCGAATCCCAGAGAGTAAGCACAAAAACTTTCACGCCTCCGTTAAGGCAAACCGCAACAAATATGCACAGTGATGACCCTCGCTCTTACACAGCTTCGGGAAGACCGTGCGGGTCGCTTGTTGAACGTATTGGTCTCGGTTCTTGGCGCTCCCTTGCCCCTTTCGACATGCGCAAGATCATGCCATTCTCTTCCCCTTCGTCTTTTCCGGCTTGACGGGATGGGAAGCGAGCTCTCCCGCTACAGTCGACCATTCCCGAACATACCATCGCTTTACCGCACCGTTGGTGACGTACGGGTCGTTCTTGGCAAAATTCTCGGCAACCTCCGCCGAATCAGCCCTGAAGAGGAGCACAGCGCCATCTACCGGGTCCGCTAGCGCTCCACCTAGCAGAAGTTCGCCGCGGTCGCTCGCCTTCCACGCTTTTTCAAGGTGCTGATCGCGAAAAGCCGCACGTTTCGAAACATAATCATCCGCAACTTCATAAAACAATAGGTAATGTGTTGCCATTTTCAGAACTCCCTCGACACCGATCATTATTGAGTAGAGAAACTTGCTGAGGGGCCATAATATTCAGATCGCTTCGACCCAGCCGTAGGGATCGGTTTCGTAGCCGCTCATAATCCCAAGCAATCGTTCGCGCACAGCCGGCCCTACTGTCCTTTCTTCGACAGGCGGCAGTTCGAGCGTTTGCTGCTTGTACCGGATACACCGCACGTGTGAAACGGTGGCGGCTGTTCCCGTGCCGAAGCACTCACGAAGATCGCCCTCATGGTATTTTCTTAACAAGTCGTCGATCGAAATTCGCTCCTGTTTCACCCGGTATCCCATGTCGCCCAGCAGACGGATTACACTATCGCGCGTCACACCCGGCAGAATGGTTCCAGTAAGTGGTGGCGTTATAATTTCGTTTCCGATCACGAAAAAGACATTCATAACGCCGCACTCTTCCACAAAGCGGCGTTCGATCGCATCCAGCCACAACACGGAACTGTATCCTGCCTCACGGGCCGCCTGGTCCGCCAACAGGGCTGCAGCGTAATTGCCAGCCGGTTTTGTGTCTCCTGTGCCTCCGGGAAAGGCCCGCGCGTAACCTTCCGAAACCAATACATCCACGGGCGCGGTGAAATACGCGGCAAAGGGGAAGGTCAGGATGATGAATTGATACCGCTCCGCGGGCTTGACGCGAACCGATGGATCATCGGAGAACTGAAGGGGCCGAATGTACAGCGCTCCTACATCGGCGGGAGGAATCCAGGCCCGATCTAACCTGACCAACTCGCGCAGGGCGTCCAGAAACAGATTTTCAGGAACGGGAGCCATGGCTAGTCGGGCCGCAGAACGCTGAAGGCGCCGAGCGTTTTCTGCAGGTCGGAACAAGAGCGGGCGACCTTGCGGCGACTGGTGTGCTTTCATGCCCTCAAAAATAGAAACTCCGTACTGAAGAGCGCTGATGCTTGGAAACAAAGAAAGCGGGCCGTAGGGCCGAATAAGTCCTTCGCTCCAACGACCATCGCGGTATTCGGCGGTAAACATGTGATCACTGAAGATGCTGCTGAATCCGATTGTTTTGAAATCGACGCCCTTCAGGCGCGAACCGGCCGCATGCTCAATCCGGAACTGTTGTGTCAGAACCCCGCTCGTACTATTCATCTGAAACTCCTTCCACTAGGATCATGTTTGTATCGGTCGAACCCCTGTCGTTTCGCCTTCAATTCGGCATACTGGGGACTGCTCACCAGTCTGGGGCAGCCTCGGAGAGAATCGAAACGCGCGACGACCACTCGCCGTGCTGCCAGTCTCCTTCCAGGGCCTCTACCCGACCCCGGACCAAGTATTCTCCTCCGCCCAGCCTGCCACGTTTTCCCAAACCTCCTTCCGGTCTTGCGTGTAGGTTGCTTGATCACGGACACTTTTGCTTTCGACAATCAGAAAATGCAGCCAAGTCAAAGCCTGCGGAGCGCGTGCCCACACTGCTAATTTAGGGGCCAGTGCAAGTATGTTGCAAATGAATAATATGCATTGTTAATATGCGTATATGGAATTAGACGACCTACGCGCCTTTGTGGCCGTAGTCGAGGCAGGCTCGCTCAGTGGTGCGGCACGGGAGTTGTACGTGACCCAATCTGCCGTGACACGTCGTCTACAGCGTCTCGAAACGTCCATTGGTGCGTCTTTATTGGACCGAAGCACTAGACCCGTCGGTTTGACTGGTCCCGGTCAAGTCGTGCTGGAACGTTGCCGGCGGCTGCTCAACGACTTCCGCGAAGTGCGCGCTGCGGCGGCCAACGGTCATTTGCCGATGGACGAAGTCAAGATCGGAGTAGCGCATGCGCTGACCGAAATCACACTCACCGAACCGGTCGAAGAAGTCCGCCGAAAGTTTCCAAAAGTCGCTCTTCGCCTCCTTACGGGGTGGAGCCATGACTTGCTCGAACGCGTACGCTCAGGATCGCTGGACGCAGCGGTCTTTCTCCTGGCAGAGGGTGAACGGCTGCCTGCAGAAGTCGCAGGCCAGCAAATGGGCAGAGAGCGGCTTCTAGTAGTGTCCGCGCGAGGCGCAGGCGTTCCTCGTCATCACAAGATTCAAGACTTAGGCGGCGCGAGTTGGA
>JBPYDQ010000680.1:0-2929 GCA_051986135.1 Terriglobales bacterium
GGCGCCTGACCAGGAACCAGCGTTTCAGCACCCGTTGCGTTAACGAGTGCTATGCCGATGGGCGTTGTGGTGAGCTGGCCTTTCGAAAGGTTTCCGCTATTGTCGTTCCCGACCATGTAATACAGGCCATTCCCGCCTTTTATGGCAGCGCGGCCATTATCACCGCTGTAGGCATTTCCGGGTGTAATGCTGATGTGACCGCTGGCATCTACTTTCGCGACGGCGCGGTAATAAGCCGTGGGAACAACAGGATTGCTCACAAAGCTCGAAATGACGGGATTCGTGGGATCACACACGGCCGGCGTGCTCGAGGCGGAAGCGTCGATCAGGTTCGGCGCGGTGGGGGAAATAGGGCCCGGAGTATCGCCCTGCATGCCGATTCCGTTCACATAAGTGATGGCTGGGCAGCCAGGACCGCCTTGATAGCCCATAAACGTCAAAGACGTGCCGTCCACTGAGAGATTGAGGGCCAATTCGGATTTTGAGCTGAAACTGGTGACGATCCGATCTCTCGGAATCGGAAGCGTGCCGAGCAGATGGCCCTCCGAAGTAATGTTGTCCAGGAAGATCGGCGAAGTAATGCCAAAACTACCATCGGTATTGGCATTGTTAAAGACGTTGTGCGAGTCATTGAGGTTTGCGTATTCGCCGTTGTCGCTGGCGACGCCGCAAGCGACCTGCACATCGTCCACAACGCCCGAAGTGGTCTCAGGCACGGCAACCGTGGTGGTGCCGTTCGGTCCTCCCGCGCAGCCCAGAGGCAGGGTCTCGCCGATGGTGACGGTGTCTGCCGTGCCGACATACACGCTTCGCGTGACGACTAAAGAGTTGGGGAGAAAACGAAAGTGCGACCGGGGCTGAGGATTGTCGTCGGCCGCCACCTTTGTAACCAGCTTTCCCGCTACGACGACGAGTGCCACACTGACTGTGAGCGCCAGAAACCGAGTGTTTTTCACGTGAGTCTCTCTCCTGAAAACCAAAAATAGTAGCAAATCCGAGGTTTCTGGCGGTTTAAGCCTCGGTTAACAATCGGTGAAGGATTCGAGAAAAATGGCGAGCGCAGGGAAGAAATCTGTCACAAATCGGAAAAGGACGCCGCGCAGTCTCACACGGCGTCAGCAGCTTCCTGCAGGAATCGAAAACCGTCCAGATTCGGAAGGAAGGCGGCCTGCAGGCCCAAGCCCGGGAGAGACGAGCAGACGAGATAGACAAAACCAATGCGGGAGATTTTTTTGCTTGACAATTTGCTTTTATAGGTCAATATTGACACTGTCATGACTGATCTAATTGTTTTGGCGACGCTGCTGTCGGGTGCGAAGCACGGCTACCAGATCAAAACGGAAGCCAGCTGGATTCTCGGGCAGCAAACGCTACACAACAACCTCGTCTATCCGTTGTTGCGGCGATTCAAGAAAGAGGGATGGGTCACGAAGAAGACGGTCCCGGGTGAGCGCGGACAGAAGCGCCACGAGTACGCTCTGACTGCAACCGGAAGGAAAACATTGATTGAGAAGTTGAGCACATTGGATGAGGCTGGTGCGAAGTCAAGGGAAGGATTTTTGACCAGAGTTGGACTTTTTCAAATCCTCGATGCTGAAAGCCGGGAACGTATCCTCGCCGCCCGCGAGCAACATCTGCGCAATCTAGAGGAGCACCTGGTGGCTATTCTGCAGCGATTTCCCGTGGGTGTCTACGGGAAGGAAACCGTGAAATTCATGCGGCAGGCGGGCCAGGCGGAGCTGAGCTGGATCCAACATCTGCGAAAGGTTGCGAAGTAATCAGATTAGGAGGAGCTGTATGAAGCTAGGAAGGGTTGCATGCATTGTTTTCAGCTTGTGTTTTGGCGGTTTTGCCTTCGCCCAGCAGACGATGGAGCACAACATGTCGGAGCACGCGATGGGCATGGGCCACGACCACCATGGTGCGGCAGCGGCCGTGACTTTTGACGAGCTCACCAGGACCGCGGCACAGCTTGAGAAAGCGCGCCGCGCTACGGAAAAATATCGCGACGTCCGGGTGGCTGAAGCCGAAGGTTACAAAGCGACCGGCCCGGACGTAGCCGGTATGGGAGTCCACTATGTCGGATCCGTCTCCGGTTTCGATCTAGAGCACCCGCCGATTCTTTTGTACGAGAAGGACGCAACTCAGCCGGGAGGCTTTGCCCTAGTTGGAGTGAGCTACCTGCTAAAGGGCGAGGCAGACGTCGACGGACAGCCGAAGGATGCACCCTTCCCGAAGTCGCTAGCTTCATGGCATCGCCATGAAAACATTTGCATGCTTCCGGACAGAAGTACCCCGCGTGTGAGTGAATCCGAATGCACAGACCGTGGGGGAAAGTTCACCCCAGAGACCGACTGGATGATTCATGCGTGGATTTGGAAGGACAGCCCGACCGGAGTCTTCAGCCCAACTAATCCAACCGTGAAGTGAAGCGAGAGGCGCCAATGAGGAACATAACGATCTGGCAAATTGCACTGATACCCTGGTATGCCCTGGCTCTAGTGTGGGCAGTTGGCTGGCTCCGGGTCAAGTCAGCGAAGCTCAGCGAGCCGATCCCGGCGCGATTCCTCGAGATCATCCTGGTGGGCTGTGCCTTGGTGTTGCTTTTCTCGAAATCATTTGCCTTCGGGCGGCTCGCAATCCGGATGTTTTCGCCTACTCCGGCCCTTGATTGGACAGGAGTTGCCTTGACATTCGTAGGCTCGATACTGGCGATTTGGGCAAGACTCATCCTGGGTCAGAATTGGAGCGCGGAAGTGAGCCTGAAGGCGGGACATGAACTGGTTCGCTCAGGGCCGTACGCCTATATACGTCACCCGATTTATGCCGGCTTGCTCTTGGCGGTCATCGGCACTGCGACGGTACTGGGCGAGTGGCGGGGCCTGGCGGCGATCGCCCTATTCGCGATCGCTCACGGCCTGAAGGCTCG
>JBPYDQ010000681.1:0-37124 GCA_051986135.1 Terriglobales bacterium
CTCTCCCGTCGTATCTTCATCTAAGTTGTTGTAAATAAACTTGTTAGCTCGCCCGTTAGGTAAGGCTTAGCGTTACTGTGCGACTCGCTCAATGGCCTCTGGTGTGCTTTCTACCCCTGTTAGGACCCGTACGTCAACATGTCGAGCAAAGCGAGAAAAAAGCCCGCGGGCCAAGCGGCGGTCAACCTCCTGCCGCCGGAAGAAGTACTCTTTGGCCGCTCCCAAGCGATGAAAGAGGTACGGCGGCGCGCGACGAAAGTCGCTGGCATCGGCGTCCCCGTCTTGCTCTATGGTCCCAAAGGAAGCGGCAAAGAGGTCCTCGCCCGGTGGATTCACTGTCATTCCGGTGTATCGAACGGGCAGTTCGTCAAAGTTAATTGTGCGGCGATACCCGGAACCCTCCTGGAGAGCGAGCTTTTTGGCTTCGAAAAGGGCGCGTTTACTGGCGCTAACGCGACAAAACCTGGAAGAGTGGAACTTGCCCACAAGGGCACCCTGTTTCTTGACGGGATTGCCGACCTCGATTTGGTTTCGCAAAGCAAGCTCCTGCAATTCCTTCAAGATGGCCGTTTCTCACGAATAGGCGATGAACTGGAGAGATCCGTTGAAACGCGACTGCTGTGCGCCACAGACAAAGATCTGGAAGAGGAAATTGCGAAAGGAAAATTTCGAGCGGATTTGTATTACCGGATCAATGTGGTGTCCCTGAAAATGCCCGCTTTGCGCGACCGTCGCGAAGACATTCCCGCGATGGCGGAGTACTTTCTTTCGCGCTGTCAACAGCAGTTCCGGGCACCGGCGGAACCCTTAACGGTGGGGACGTTGCGTTCGATGCAGCGTATGGATTGGCCCGGGAACATCCGCGAACTCTCGAATCGCGTCGCGCGTCACGCCCTCATCGGTCCCCAAGCTTCCACTCTGGGAGATCCTGCGCAGCCGGTCAGTGCATCCTCGTCGCCTGTTCTAAAGCAGAATGGCTTTGTTCCTTTGAAGAGTCTATGCAAGGAGGCCGTCCGAGCCAGCGAGAAGAACCTGATTCTGGCCGCGCTGCAGGCGAATCGCTGGAATCGAAGGAAAGCTGCTCAAGAGCTGAAGATCAGCTACAGACTGCTCCTGTACAAAATTCGTGACGCTGGCCTTAGTACCAAGCCGAGAAACTCCGCCCCTTCCCGGCAACAAGGCGAGGGTGGGCGATCACCTTGCTCGGCGGGTTGAAAGAGTTTGGCAGCGAGTCTGGTCCCTGCAATATCTTTTCCAGACGAAGTCATCGCAGGACGCTTCTGTCACAAGGGGCTGTCATCGTCCTGATTGACACTGGATTACTGGCCGAAGACAGTTGTGCCCTGCCGTCAAAACGTTCCACACACCAGTAGTTGGAGAGGTCTTCGTCTGCCCCTCATGCCAAGCAAGTTCGGTTGTTTCCAAAAGAGCTGGCGCGTTTGTTCAGATCCCTATCCCCGCCCCTGACTGCTTGCTGACCCGGCTCAGAGAATAAATGAGGGCGAAGAGAAGTCAGCCGTCACGGCTTTGCAGACCGGTGTGAGGGGAGAAGATCAGTCGGTGACCGGGAGACGTACTCCGGCAAGCTTACTCCGTCGCAGAACCGTGTTCTCGCCGTGATCCGCGCCAAAGACCACAGGCAGCGCAAAACCGAAGCAAATCGATCTTCAGCAAGGGCGCGGGTCCCGCCGCTGCGGTAGGGCTCCGTGCAAATAATCGTCGCCGGTCGCCCGCTTCACTTAAACTGCCTCACAAGGGGAACGACGTAGTATTATGGGTGGACGGCCGCGGCTTCGAGCGGCTGGAAAGTGTGTACTCGAACCAAGCAACCGCTGGCATTCCATGAACTTACGCAGCGGTAACCAAGAACCGTAATTGGGCTTCTCCAGTCCCCGCGGAGGCCTCCAAAGAGTTGATTTTTGGTGCTCTGCTACAAGGTTCGGACAAAGGTGCAGGCTTTGTTGCTCGAGGTTCGTAGGGCAAGGGCAATACCTGTACCGAATCTGGACTTTCAAGCAGTTTCTCCAGGGAGGCGTGTAAACGTAAGCTACCGCGCGGACGATGAAACCTAAATACGCGAGACATTGTTCCGATTACCGTTCCCCCTCCACAAGGCCCCACTGTCGGTTGGAGCGCGCCCTTCTTGCGGCGGTGGTTCTCGTTTTTCTGGCATCGTCTTGGGGTTGCACGGGCTTCGTGGGGGCGCAATCCAGTCAGCCTAGTCCGGCCCCTCAAGCGTACACCCTCTCCGGAACCATTAGTCCCACGACGGGCGGAGGCGGTGCAACAGTCGCGCTGACGGGAGCTGCGTCCGCGACGGTGACGGCTGATAGTTCTGGCAATTTTACCTTTACTGGATTGGCGAACGGCACATACACGGTTACGCCAAGCCGCACTGGTTATACGTTTAGCCCCAGCAGCTTAACCGTAACGATCAGTGGGGCCAGTGTTACTTCGGGAGTAACTTTCACGGCAAGCGCGTTGACTTACAGTATTTCAGGCACAATCAGCCCTACCGCTGGCGGCAGTGGGGCTACCATCGCGTTGAGCGGAGCCGCGACTGCCTCTGTGACTACTGATGCTTCTGGCAACTATACTTTCAGTGGACTGTCCAACGGGAGCTACGCGTTGACACCCAGCCACACAGGATATACGTTCAATCCCACCAGCCAGAACGCGACGATCAGCAGCGCGAGTGTTACAGGAATCAATTTCACGGCCACACCGCAAGTGGGCACGTTCACCATATCCGGAACAATTACACCGACCGCCGGAGGCAGTGGAGCCACGGTGACGCTGACCGGTCCGGCAGCGGCCAACACCACGACAGACACCTCCGGGAATTACACTTTTTCAGGATTGGCGAACGGGACCTACACAGTGACACCGAGCAACACGGGATACGCCTTTACTCCTGTCAGCCAGTCGGTAACCGTAAACGGTACGAATCAGGTTGGCGTGAATTTCGTGGCTGCGGTTCAAACAGGGCATTCGGTGACACTCACCTGGATTGCAAGTACTACTTCTACCGTGACGGGGTACAACGTCTACCGCACCACGACAAACGGAACAGGCTACGCAAAGATCAACGCGACGCCTGTGCTAGCCCCCACGGTAACTTACACCGACACCACCGTGTCGAGTGGCACGACCTACTATTACGTTACCACCGCGGTGGATGTCGGCGGAGCGGAGAGTGTGTACTCGAACCAAGCAGCCGCTGCGATTCCTTAGCTCCTCGGGGTTGTCTCACCTTTTTCTGTAATCCTTGCATGTCGGGGAAATCAGCCGCCTGCTTGTTCACTCAACGCCTGCGAGGCCTTATCGGCTGAAGCAGCATTTGGCGCGAGACGAGTCGATTTCTCTAAATTTGATTCCGCGCTCTTCACTTCGTTCGGTCTCCGGTTAGGTCATTCTCCATGAGCACGGATACGTGGCGTTCGACGCGGCACCCTTCACGGCCTCCGGCATAAGGGGAATTGTTCCTGGATCGCACAGCGGTCCGCTTCGGCCATGCACCTCCACTTTCGATCTCGGCCGTTTTTATAGCTCGCCAGCTAGCCAATTTTGCGTCCGGAATGGTAACAAGACGAAGTGGGAACTCTAAGCATTTGAAACTAAAGAGCATGCGCTAAGACCCAGGCATTGCGTCCTCGTGCCTGTTTGGTTCGAGAGCTTTTCGCCCTAGAAAGGGTAAGACTTATGGCCAAACTTAGGGATATTCTGGACAGAAAATTTCCACTTCTCTGGTCGGTCGTGAGGTTCCGCCAGTTCTGGCCTCTTCTGCCTCACCCAGCATGCGCCGTAAGTAATTGAAGCATAGGATGTTACAATTATTCGCCTTTTATTCGTCTTAGAGGGCATGGCACCCTGCGTGCTCCCTCATTTGCCTCCCGCGAGAGGAGGGGCATGGTTCGTAACGGCGAGTTCGGCATTGCGGATGTGAAGAGAGTGCTGTGGAAGCGTTGGTGGATCCTTCCGGCTTGCGCTGTGGGCTGCGGAGCGCTCGCCGTGCTGGTTGCGACGCAGCTACCGAAGAAATACACCTCCCAGACTCTCGTGCTTGTGGCAAAGCCCACTGTCCCGACCGATTACGTGAAGCCTGTCGTGACTGAGGATTTGAACCAGCGCCTCGCGTCAATGAAGGAACAGATTCTGAGCCGGACCCGGCTCGAACCAGTCATTGAAGAGCTTGATCTTTACCACGCAGACCGCGGCAAGTTCCAGATGGAAGACTTGATTGAACGCCTGCGCAAAGCGATTGAGATTTCTCCCCTCGAACCCATGCCGGGTACTCAGGATCGCAGCATCCCTGGCTTCTCCGTGAATGTGACCTTCGACAATCCGCGAAGCGCTCAGCAGATCTGCACCGAAATCACTTCGATGTTCATGGAACAGAATGCGCGAGCTTTAGAGCAACAGGCGGTCCGCACCACTTCGTTTATCGGCCGGCAGCTCAAGGAGGCAAAGGCGGAGTTGGATGAACAGGACGCCAAGCTGGCTCAATTCAAGCGCAAGTACATCGGATCATTGCCGGAAGAAACGCAGGCTAACCTCAGCCTATTGGCGACTCTGAACTCACAATTGGAGGCAAATACGCAGGCGCTGAGTCAAGCGCGACAGGATAAAGCGTTCAATGCGTCTCTCCTGAGCCAGGAGGAAACGAATTGGAAGTCATCTCATGGCGAGCAAAATTCCGACACTCTTGCCGAACAACTGCGTGTGCAACAGGACCAATTGACGGTTCTGGAATCGCGGTATACGGCAGAGCATCCCGATGTGATCAAAGCCAAAAACCAGATCATGGAGCTCAAGAAGAGAATGGAGGAAACGCGGGATGCGCGCAACACTCCCGTGGGATCGCAAACGCCATTCGCACCGCCTCAGATCCAACAGCTCCGCGCGAGGTTGCGACAGGACGAGATCAACATTGGGGACCTGACAAAGCTACAGGCGCAAATCCAAGATCAGATTCGGCTTCTTCAAGGGCGGATCCAGACCAGCCCCATGGTCGAGCAACAGCTGAAAGAGTTGACACGCAATTATCAGAGTGCGCTGGACTTTTACAATGATCTTCTAAAGAAGCAGCAAAATTCAGCGATGGCAACAGACCTAGCCCATCAACAGGAAGGCGAGCAATTTCGCGTTTTGGATCCGCCAAGCCTTCCGATAAAGCCCTCATTTCCCAAGCGTTCATATTTTGCGGGCGGTGGACTGGGTGGAGGGATTGCGCTGGGGTTGACCATTTTGTATCTGTTGATCGTGATGGATAGGACTCTGCACACGGAAAAGGACGTCGAGACGTATCTGAAACTTCCTGTCCTAACGAGTCTGCCGCTGATTGAAATGCTGTGTGGCAAAAATGGGAATGGAGAGTATTTTAAGAGCGTGGTCGTTGAAATGGCTGAGTCTAGGAAAGGCGTATCGTAGAAGCCCATGAGTCGCATTCACGAAGCCTTGAAGAAAGCCGCGCAAGAGAGAGCCACGCAGCTTGCTGCCGGATTGGAATCTGGCGTTGCAGAGGTCGCAGCCGAAATACGTCGCTCGATCCCTGGCCCAGGGGAAACCGACGTTGCGCGACGAAAAGCGCCTTCACGAATCGGCGTTGGCAATCTGCCCGCGCCTTTGTGTTTTGAAGAACTGGTTAAGCGCTGCGCCCACCCCGAGTGGAAGCCCGATCCGAGCAACAGGATATTGGGTGAGCCAGCTACAGGACATGCCGGAGCAGAGAGGTTCCGGACTCTCCGCTCCCGCTTGTATCAGATTGCTTCCAACCGCACTCTGCAGCGGCTTCTGGTGACCAGTAGCGTTGCTGGTGAGGGGAAAACCTTTGTGGCAGCAAATCTCGCACAATCGATTATCCGACAACCAGAGCGGCGCGTTTTGCTTCTTGACGCGGACTTGCGTTTACCGCAGTTGCACGTAGTGCTGGGCGCGCCAGACAGTCCGGGAGTGACGGATTATTTGCTAGGTGATGCGGATGAGTGCGCCGTAATTCAACAAGGCCTGCATCCGAACCTTTTCTTGATTCCCGCTGGAAAACCCGTATCTAACCAAAGCGAGCTCTTACTCGGTGACAGGATGAAGCACCTGCTCAATTACGTTTCGCCGCTCTTCGACTGGATAATCATTGACTCGCCGCCGGCCTTACCAGTCCACGATGCAAGCGTCCTTGCGGACCTAGCGGATGGGGTGGTCCTCGTGATTCAGGCAGGTTCGACGGACGTCGATGATGCTGGGAAAGCAGCAGAGGAATTTCGGAGTAAGAATCTACTCGGAGTAGTACTTAATCGGGTAGGGAGAAGCGATTCCAACGGCGACCTTTACTACAACTATTGTAGCGAAGCCATTTGACGATTCGACGCACGAAACCAACCTTCCTGGCCTAAGCACGCGTCCCCGAAAATCGCAGGTCACATCAGTCGCTGCGGAGCCTCCACCGCTCAGGATCTCTCCAACTGGTGTTCCATTCGTGTCAACCAGCAATGCGGATTCGTTCTTTATATGGATCATCATGAACAGCCCGCAAGTAAGGAACAATGTATTGTGTCAGAATCCCTTGAGACCGATGAGACACGAATAGCAGCCAGGAGGAGATCCTGACTCAATCCGCGGCCTGGTTCGTCTGAATAAGGTCTAAGACTAGCGAGATACTTGCGCAAACTGGCGCAATGCTAGAGCGAATTCTCCGTCGCGCTTGATGCCCGATAGAGTCGGACAGATTAAGCAACCAGCGGTTCTGGCACCGGCCGAATTCTGACCTCTCTTTCCTCAGAAACGGCCGCCGGCTCGATCGCACGGACCTCGGACCTGTCAATCTCCAGCACCACGGACCGGCGAAGCAAAGAAACAGAAAGCACAATCCGGCGGGTTCCCTTAACTCCGGTCAGAATTCCTTCAATGCCAGACAACGCTCCACCCTCAATGCGCACCAGTTGACCGACTTCGACATAAGGGCAGGGCTCGACCCCGAAGCCGGTGCAAACTGCCTTCTGAATGGCCTCGATCTCCGAGTCTTCGATAGGAACAGGAATACGCCCTCTTCCTACCACGGAGATTACGCCCGGCGTCACGAGGATAGGCAGACGGTTGTGGACGTCAAACCGGCAGAACAGATATCCCGGAAACAATGGCGCCTCTTGTTCCCTACAGCGCCCACCCCCTCGCTTGAGCGTCTTACTCGTTGGGAGAAAGGTTTGGTATCCTTTGCCGGAGAGTATAGAAGCAGTCGAACTCTCCCAACGAGTTCTTAATTGGAGCGCGTACCACCTGTTGCCGCTTTGGTCCCTACTCATCTTATTGAAGAATCTCCTTTAGAAACGGATTTGCTGGAAAAACGCTGAAATCACGGGCTGCTGGGCTACTGGCACAAGAGACGGCCTCTGTCTAGTGGGCAATCAGCCTGCCACACAGGATTCGCGGGAACCAAGGCTTATCTCAGAGTCTCTTGCTGTCAACAAGTTGATAATAAATAGCTTATCCGCGTTGCTCGGCGTGTGGCGCAGCACGTTCTCGAGCCTCTGCTCTCAAGAGCGGGGTTATTGTTGTAAACCTTTGCCCCTATTTGCCCGTAGGCTTCCACGATCTTTCGACAAACGGAACTTCCTCGAAATCTACCACAAACTCCGCATTTTCAGTTGTTTGGACCTGATAGAGCCCGTTTTTCCCTATTGGCGAGGGATTCGAAGATCGGGAAGGCGATTTCGCAGCTAGGAAGGCGCAAGGCGGAAAAAATTTGCTAATTCGGGAGGCTTGGCCCGGGAAGGAGAGGAGGGATAGAAGTTTAGCACTTCATGGCAGACAATTGGGACTCCAGGCGAAATCGCGCCAGCAGGTTTTTCCTAAGCCTAGCTATCTTACTGAATCTAAATACCTTAATTACCTCCGGTAGTCTTCCTGAGGGTTTCCTCCTGGAAGCGCACTTGCTGTTAATCGGGGTGGAGGATTATGAGCACGCCTCTCGGTGACAGTGCGGACCCGACCGCGAACCGTGGCTTTGTTTCCGGTCAATCTCCCACAATTCAGACCGTGAATGCAGTGGTCGGAGAGATAGCACGAACGAATATTCCTGTGCTGTTGATGGGGGAGAGCGGAACCGGAAAAGAGGTGTATGGACGCCTCATTCACCGGATTTCGAAAAAGGGACACGCACCACTCAGGAAGTTGAACTGCCGGGCGCTGCAACCCGATGGGCTGCTCGCACAACTGAAGTCCGATTTGAGAGGAAGCGGTGAAGCGGCCGAAAACGATGCGCGCACTCTCTTCCTGGACGGAGTCGATGAGCTGGACCTGACGTGTCAAACGATTCTGCTCTCTTTTCTGCCGGACGGAGCCGCAGACCAGGACGATCACGACAGCGTGCGTTTAATCGCATCCACTTCCCGAAATCTGGAGAAGGAAATCGAATCCGGACGATTTCGGGCAGAACTATATTTCCGAATCAGCGGAGTTTGCTTGCGCCTGCCCCCGTTGAGGGACCGAAGAGAAGACATTCTCCCGCTGACGGAGCATTTCCTCTCAAAATACGCGGCCGAGCTGGGACGCAAAATCCCTGCGCTCAGCGATAAGGAAATGGGATTCCTTGCGAGACATGGCTGGCCTGGGAACATTCGGGAGCTGGAAAACCTTGCGAGAAAGATTGTAGTGCTCGGTGACGCTCGGAAAGCTATGGATGAGGTTCGGGAGATGCCAAAGGCAGCACCCAGCGTTCCCGGGGATCCACGGTACTTTTCGTTGAAAGTGGCAGCCCGTGCGGCTTCGCGCCAAGCTGAGCGTGATTTGATCTCGAAAGCGCTCGAGCGGACGCATTGGAACCGGAAGCGAGCTGCTCGGGAGCTTCAGATCAGCTACAAATCCCTGCTGTACAAGATCAAACAAACAGGCCTGGAGGAGAAGCAAAGGGAAACGGGGGTGAAAGAACGGCAATGAGAAGCACGATGCAAATGATTCTGGGAGCCTGCTTGATAGTGAGCGGGGCCCAAGCAAGAAGTGAGAGCCGGACGGCGCAGGACAAGAAACCGGAAGAAGCCAAGGGCTCGCAAGCCCAACCAGCTCCTCTCGACGTACGAGCTACGCCGCAGGACCCGGCGTACAAAATTGGACCGCAGGACGTATTGAGGATTGATGTTTGGAGAGAGGATCAACTAACTCGAACGATTCCAGTGCGACCCGATGGAAAAATCACATTGCCTCTTTTGAATGATGTGCAGGCAGCCGGATTGACCCCAATGGAACTCGCGGGGGTCATTCGTGACGAACTGAAAACATACATCAGCAACCCTCAAGTGACGGTAAGCGTCACGGAAATCAATAGCCAACGGGTCTACGTGAACGGAGAGGTCACTAGGGCAGGCGCCTATGCGCTGCTTCCGCACATGACCGTGTTACAGGCACTCTCTAACAGCGGCGGTTTCACGCAATTTGCCCGAGTGAAGAATATCTACGTCCTGAGGATGGAGAATGGCAAACAGCTCAAATTGCCGTTCAACTACAAGGACGCGATTAGCGGGAAGAATCCTGACCAGAACCTTGAACTGCAATCGGGCGACGTGATTGTGGTGCCGTAAGGAAAGCCATGAAGGACTGGAAAAAACTGGCATATGCAACAATCTGGGTAACGGTTGCTTGTCTCTGCGCAGCGCGGCTATCGGCGCAGCAAGAGGCACAAACACCGAAGCCGGCGGCGCGCGTGCTGATGCCCCTTTCCGAGCTTGGCAGTGATCAGCAAGATGCGGATCAGGACCTGGCGACAAAGCAGCCAGATAACGGGCCAGTGACTGGCATCCAGAACCCAACACTGGGTACTGCCGAGATGCGTCACAGCTATTGGGTGCCAGGGATCCGCTACACCAATTTTGTTCGCTCCAATTCATTAAACTTGGCACCGAACACGGGCTGGAATACAACGAGTTTTATGAGCGGCGACTTGAGTGCCGTCGATGCGTGGGGCCGATCCCTAGTTTCCGTCAATTATTCGGGTGGCGGCTTTGCTTCAACGGACCACCAACAAGGAAACGGACACTATCATCAGTTCTCCACAGCCTATGAGATCGATCAGCGAAGATGGCAAGCGCTCTTGGTTGATGAATTCTCGTACTTGCCCCAGAGCGAGTTCGGATTCGGGGGCACCAGTGGTCTGGGGTTTGCCGGGATCACGGGGACTTTGGCGGTGCCCCTGCCGGGTCTTCAGAATATATTCGTGCCAGGTCAAACAATTTTTGCCGCGATTGGTCCCCGCTATAGCAATGCCTCTGCTGCGCAACTGACTTACGAAGTGAGTCGTCGGGGATCAGTCACAATCGCGGTGGTCCACGGATTACTGCGGTTCACTAATTCCGGAAACATAGACAGTGATACTGAAATGCTAAATGCCGGATACAATTACGCGGTCACTCGGAAGGATGCGGTCGGATTGAGCTACCGGTTCAGCGCATATCATTATCCCGGCACGCCGCAAGCACTGGGCGATCACGTCGCCCAGTTTGTGTACGGGAGAAGGATCACAGGGAGGCTGGCGCTGAGCCTTATGGGTGGACCGGAAATCACAATGTTCCGCGTACCCATCAACGGCTCGATCCAGAGAATTTCCGCTTCCGGAAGCGGGTCGCTGACCGACTCATTCCGCCAAGGCAGCGTCGCACTGAGCTACTCACACGGACTAAGCAACGGCAGCGGGTTGTTTGTCGGAGCCCGTACAGATTTGGTCGATGGCACCCTGAATCGACAGCTCACGCGAGTGTGGAACGGCAGCTTGAGTTTCGGATACGCTAAGAACCAGCAGATTGTCGGTGTAACCAGTCTGACCGCGCCGACCTTCGACTCTTGGGTACCAGGAGCAGGATTGAGCCGGCCGTTAGGCCGCACAATGAACTTTTCTCTTGGCTATCAAGCGCAGATTCAAGTCTCAAACCTGCCGGTCTGCAACGCTCGGAATTGCGGGACGGACTACACGCAACACCAAGTTTTCTTGAGCTTCGAGTGGCATGCGAGACCACTGGTTTTGCGGTAATGTAAAGGCGTTGTTCCACCGACGCAACCAAGGCCGGTTTTGCAGGTGCGCGAAGAGAATGAAAGCTCGGATATTAAATCCATTGTCGCAGATTGTGATGATATTGAGACCATGTACAAGAGATTCTTTGAGTTAAAAGAGAACCCGTTCAATGTGAATCCGGATCCCCGGTATCTGTTTCTCACCAAACAGATCGAGGAAACCTTGTCCGGTCTGATGTACGGCATTCAGGGACGGAAAGGTATTATGACGCTTGTCGGCGAGGTGGGAACCGGCAAGACCACGCTCGTGAACCGACTTCTCGACTGGCTGCACCAGAACGCCACGAAGACCGCGTTTCTGTTTAACTCCCGGATAAACTCCGCCCAGTTGTTCGACTTTGTGCTGGCAGAATTCGAAATTCATTGCGAATCCAATTCCAAGAGCCAGCAACTGATGAAGCTGAATCAATGGCTCGTGGAACGATTCCGAGCAGGCGAAACCGCGGTATTGATCATCGACGAAGCACAAAACCTGACGTTTCCAGTGCTTGAGGAGATTCGACTGCTCACAAACTTGGAGACGTCAACGGAGAAGCTGCTTCAAATTGTACTTTCTGGTCAGCCGGAGTTCGAAGAGAAGCTAAATCTGCCTCAGCTAAGACAGCTGCGGCAACGCCTCACCATTCGTTGCAAGACAAACCCACTAACGAAAGAGGAAACACAGGCGTACATCCTCGAAAGATTGAAGATCGCCGGAGCCGCGGCCGACGCACAGCCAATTTTCGGTTCAGCGGCTGTGGAAGCGATACACGTGTATTCACTCGGGATTCCCCGCGTGGTGAACTTGCTTTGTGAGCACGCATTGATTAACGCATACGTTGAACATCAGCGGCCCATTCAGCCGAAGATCGTCGAGGACGTCGCACGGGAATTTCAGTTGGACGTGGTCGGACCAACTGCTTCGCCCGAGAGTCTGCGGACCAGTGCTGAGCTTTACAATTCCGAAGCATTCATTCAAAACCTGGGCGAGGCGCTCTCGCGTTTCCGCATTAGCCCGCACAGTCCGTCTTTCAGAGAAAGAAAGTGATCCGGTTGCGGCTTCTTCCCTGGTTGGAGTGAAGCGCATGAGGGAGCGCGGAAGCCACGTAGTTTTCTTTGATGGGTCTTCAAAGGTTCAAAGGCGCTCGGATTGTTCTTTGTTTAGGCCACTCACTCACCTCTTCCCCTTTCTAGGCACATTTGAGAATCCCCTTGTCAATCCGTGGTAAGAGATTTCCCTCACGTCTCTCTCGGGAGACGGGCTCACTGCTTGTCGCGAAGATAGAGGGACTACCAACTCTCTTTAGCGCTCATGTTTTCAAAGGATTAGCCGCGATCAAAGCACCGGGATTTTGCCGCCGCTAAGAGCGGTGTGGCAGGCGGATTGCGACTGTTTTAGAAAAGTTGGTTATTCATTCCTGAATGTTTCTGAGCAGCGTTAATGGCGGTAGCCTGCCCAAAGGAAAAAAGGCATGAAATTCGCGACGTGCCGTCTTGGCCGGACCTGCAGTCCGATTCAGACTCTACGCCGGTCACGCCGATTCGTTTTATGAAAGCCGATAGGAGATCTAATCGTCCCGCGGCAGCAGCTACGCCGAGAATCTCATCGGCTATCAGGAATGATTTTTCACCATTAGCGCAGATGTTTTCAACTGCTTGGCTTTCAAGCAGTCCACAGGCGCCTTGTCACTCTAGAGTTGGGCAGTAAACCTCTCATTGGCAGCTACTTATATGCAGAGCAGCCAAGCCAGCCATAAGTTCGTTGGCCGGCTATTTGCACTGTGTGTGAGTTGCGTTCAAGGAAACTCCACAGCAACAAGCTGGTCCTAACTTCGGTGTTGGAGAAAGCCTTTCTAAGCCCCGCTCGGCACTCCCAAAGACCAGTCGACGAAGTCCCTTGCGGTGGCAAGCGTCGCCGGCCGCGCCTTATAACAGAATCATTTTTTTCCGAGAAAGAGAGAGTTAAGAATGGGGTGTGATCCCGTATTGCGTTCAGCGAGCAAGACTATGATGCCCGATCGAGAGGTCTCCAGTACCGAGAGCAGCCCGCATTTCCGCAGCAGTGTCAACCTGTCCCGTTTAGTGCCACGGCCAAAGCGCAATCCTTCGGACTTGATGCAGCAGACTTTGCCGGAGGAGCTTTTTCTGGGAATGCTTTGTCTCGAAAGAAAGCGCTCGGAGCGATCGGGCAAGAGATTCCTTCTTCTGCTTCTCGATGCGCAAGACGCGGCCGAGACAGGACGCCAGGCCCAGGTGTTGAAAGGGGTCATCAAGGCCGCTGATACTGCGAGGCGAGAAACCGATCCCGCAGGCTGGTACAAGGACAATGCAATCCTGGGAATCATCTTCGCCGAGATTGGGGAGCTAGGTGATCGAGCGCCCACAGACAGGCTTCTCGAAAAAGTTCATGAAGCGCTGCTTGCCGAGTTGGGTGTCGAGGGTGTCAGACTCGTGCATGTCTCTTTGCATAGTTTCCCCGAGAGTTCAGACGACGGAGACTCAAGAATTTCGGCGAACCCAACTTTTTATCCCGATCTGTTTCACGAGCAACGGGCCAAAAAATTTCCTCTCGTTTTGAAGCGAGTGATTGACATCGTCGGAAGCATCGCCGCTCTCGTATTGTTCTCTCCCTTGTTTCTCGTCATCTCGTTTCTCATCATGTTGACGTCCCGTGGCCCTGTTCTCTTCAGGCAGAAGCGGCTTGGACAGTTTGGGGAGGCTTTCACATTTCTTAAGTTCCGTTCCATGTATGTGAACAACAATCCGCAGATCCACCGCGAATTCATGAAGCGGGTGATTAGCGGCGCGCACGATGGAAATACCGAAGGCGCAAGCAAGCCGGTCTTCAAGATGAAGGATGATCCTCGGATCACTCGAATAGGACGTCTTCTGCGCCGCACGAGCATGGACGAGCTTCCGCAGTTTATCAATGTCTTGAGAGGTGAGATGTCTCTGGTCGGGCCGCGCCCGCCTGTTCCCTATGAATACGAAGAATACGATGTCTGGCATCGCCGTCGCGTCCTCGAGATTAAACCCGGAATCACCGGCCTTTGGCAGGTGAAGGGCCGCAGTCGGGTAGGGTTTGACGACATCGTACGTCTCGATCTGCAGTACGCCCGAGGATGGTCGCTCTGGCTGGATCTTCAAATTCTGGCGCAAACGCCGCGCGCTGTTTTGCTCGGAGACGGCGCCTATTAGAGAAGAGATTGCAAAAGTTGGGCGGCGCCCGCCTCTTTCCTGAGTGCGATTAATACTCAATATAATGCGCAACATCGCCAGCGTGTTCTCGAAACATGTTCTTTCCCACTAGGCCATTCATGTCCGCGAGCCAAGAGCAGAATCGAAAAAAGGTGCTGGCTGTTGCATCTGGAGGAGGCCACTGGGTTCAGCTCCTGCGGATTGCCCCGGCTTTCGCGGATTGCCATGTGGTATTCGTAACCGTCCGCGAGGCTTACCACGCGGACGTTCCCGGGCACAAATTCTACGCCGTTGGCGATGCGACGCGGTACACGAAGATGGACTTGTTTCGAACGGCCTGGAAGCTTTTTTGGATCGTTTGCAAGGAGAGGCCGGACGTCGTTGTCTCCACCGGCGCGGCTCCTGGCTACTTAGCGGTGCTCACAGGAAAACTCATCGGAGCGAAGACGGTCTGGGTGGACAGCATCGCAAATGTCGAGCAACTGTCGTTGTCCGGGGCGCTTGCCAGGCGACATGCCGACCTGTGGCTGACGCAATGGCCACATCTTGCTCGGGAGGGTGGTCCTCACTTTAGAGGAGCAGTACTGTGATCTTCCTCACCGTAGGTAGCTCTGATCCCTTCGATCGGATGGTTCGCGCGGTCGACGAATGGGCCGGTTCGCGCGGCAGGACCGACGTTTTCGCGCAGATCGGCAAAGCGCGGTACGAACCGCAGCACATGGACGCCGTGCCGTTTCTAAGTCCTTCAGAGTTTCGGGAACGCGTTCGCGCGGCGCGGCTCCTGGTAGCGCACGCGGGGATGGGATCGATCATCACGGCGCTGGAGGCAGGCAAACCGATCATGATTATGCCGAAATGGGCGCGCCTGGGAGAGCATCGCAGCGATCACCAGGTGGCGACAGCGAAACGGCTGGGGCAGAAACCCGGAATCATCGTGGCCTGGGACGAGGAAGACTTGATCGTGAAGCTGGATCGCGAAGGGGGACTTTGCGCGCCGGAGACGATTGCGCGGGAGGCTTCACCGGAACTGATTGCCGCGATTCGGGAATTCCTATCGCGCCGGGAACTGCCTGTGAGCGGTCGCGCCGGCGAGAGCGCAAACGGATGGACAATAGAGAAGTGGCCGAGAGCCAAAGCGTACCTCCAAACCAGCCCCTTTCAGAGATGCAGCAAACAAAAGGGGCTAGAGCCGAGAGCAGAGTGCCATCTGCGGGGGAACCGGCGCGGGAGCGAACAATAACGGGTTCAATGTATTTCCCTGTCCCGAATCTGGCCACCGGACCAGTGGCATCGGCCACCTGGGGCGATCTATCCTTCGTGGGGCCCAGGAGGGCCCGTGAGGGGTCGCAGATGAGACGTGTCATTGGATTGGCAGCAAAATTGAGTGCAGTGATTGTTCTAGCGCTGACCTCACGGCTTGTAGAACCAGCAGAGGCCACCACCTACTACATCGCCGCTAATGGCGCGGATTCGAACAGCGGCACAAGCAAGACGGCACCCTGGTTGCATGCCCCGGGGATGCCGAATTGCACGGCTGCATGCGGCTCGACAACTCCTCAGGCTGGAGACAGTTTCATCTTCCGGGGCGGGGATAGCTGGCACACATCGAATAGCAGCGGTACTCCCTACACAGGCAACGTGGCCTGCGGGAGCGGAGACGCAGGAACGTGCGGTTGGTATTGGTCTTGGAGCGGCACTTCTACCAGTTGCAACTTTCCGACAACAGCTTCCAGTTGTATCTACATCGGCGTGGATCAGACTTGGTACGCCGGAGCGTCATGGACGCGCCCTCAATTGAACCTGGATAACCCGCTTTGGGCTAACAGCACGCATCAGGACGGCGCGCATAGCGGATGGGTAACCCAATGCTCTTACAACGATGCGGCTTTCACTGGTTTAGACGTTCACGCAAATTACGTGATCCTGGATAATTTCGAGTTTCTCGGTAAGTGTTGGTCCAGTGTAAAAACCTATGGGGCCGATTCCGAACTGGCGGAGAACGGTTCTAGCGGGGATGTCGTTGAACACGCTTACTTCCACGGCTGGACGATGACTTATACTTCGGGCCTGGCTTCCGTTTTTGATAAAGCTCCCATGATCGGCGGCAGGGGAACGCTGCAAACTCTAAGCTACAGTGTCTTTGACGGAACCGATGCTGGGCCGCCATGCAGCGCATCAGGAAACTGTTCAGGAGACATTGCCGATCCATCCGGCACGATGGGTATCGCCAATGCCGATCACAATGTTTTCAGGCGCATAGGGAACACCACGAACGGAACTTCCATATTCAACTGCTGGCATGACAATCTCTTTGAGTACATGTATGACTCGTTCGACACCACGACGCACAGCGACGTGCTCTTTACCTATGGAAACAACGCGGCCTCCGGGTCGTCCTCGTGTTTTTACAACAACATTGTCCGTCACGTCTCGACGGGCCAAACCATCGCCCTTGACCCGCCCGATGCCGGGAAGCTATACATCTTCAACAACATACTTTTTGACGTCGGCAACGCTGGCAACTGCATGCAGTTGCAAAACACCACGGCGAATAATGCGACTTTCTATATTACGAATAACACCTTCGATGCGCCGTGCACGATTGCAATGAACTACAACAACAATCTGATGTATGCGCGGAACAGTGTGGTTTTCCAAAACAATCATTTCATTGGATGGACAAGCCTTTCGCAAGTCATCGCAACGAGCGGCAATCCATATCTGACGGTCACCGACAACGGCAACGAAGTCTTTCAGTCCGAATCGGTCGCAAACGGGCAGGGGTACCTTCCGGCGAACAACTACCAGCCGACTTCCAAAAGCGGAGCGACCCACCAGGCAGGCGGAAATCTGAGCGCCAGCTGCTTGGCCTTCAGCGGCGACTCGGCGCTTTGCAGCGGCTCAACCGGGGGCGTAGCAAACGCGGCGGGTGGCGGAAGCGTTCCCGCGCAGCATATATATCCTCCAACGGCACGTGCCACAAGCTGGGACGCGGGAGCGTACCAGTTTCAACCGAATCCTCCGACCAGTTTGACGTTGACCGCCCAATAGGTCCAAGGGCTGCGGCTCGGCGCAACGGCAGAAAACACCGTTTACCGTGGTTGGTGAGCGGAGACGCGGCTTATGCGCTTTCCTGCCGCCGAAACCCCTTCGGGAGTCGAGGCATTTGGCAGCCTTTTCGAGACTCAGCTAAGCTTGCGGCGCGATCGCAGCCAACGAAATCACTGACAATACTGTCTGTCCGGAATAAGGAGTGCGGACCGCGGGTGCACATGGAACTGAAGACTAACCTTGAGTGGCGCGAGTGGGGCCGTCGGGACCCCCTGTTCGGCGTCGCGAGCTGTGAAGGCAAGGATGCGGGAGGCGTGGCGCCGTGGACAGACCAGGAATTTTATGCGCTGGGTGAGTCAGACTGGCAGGACTTCAGCGAGCATTGGCGAAGATACGGTTACGCACCAGGAACGTTTGTCGAAATCGGTTGTGGGGCGGGGCGGATTACCAGGCAACTGGCCGCGGTGTTCGTGAGTGGCTATGCCCTAGACGTATCGGAGGATATGATCCGGTATGCTTCGTCTCGTGTTCTGGCTCACAACGTCGAGTGGCGCCTTACGCAAGGGCTCAGCATACCGGTCGAGGACAACTCGGTCGACGGGGTGTTTTCCTGTCACGTCTTCCAGCATTTGCCGTCGGCCGAGGCCGGGCGTGCTTATTTCCGAGAGATTATGCGTACGCTGAAGCCGGGTGGAACATTGATGGTGCATCTGCCGATCCACAACTTCCCGACGATGGTCAGCCAAAAATTCGCGTCGCTGTGTGAATTCTTTTATGGTCTCTTACTTCCTATGCTTAATCTGAAGTCGCGAGGTAAGCGGTTTCTGATGAGGCATGGCGGTCGTCCACCCATGCACGGCGTCAGCTATGAGCAAGAACGTCTCTACCGAGCAATGCGTGGAATGGGATTTGTACGGGTAGAATTTGAGACCTTTCCGGTCGCGAGCAATGGCACCCTTCATTCTTTTGTCTTTGCAACAAAGCCTTGCGCATCTGCAACTGAGTAAACGGTGATGCGGGGATACGATGCCATCTGGGAGAAGGTAGGAATGGAGCTAAAACACCGCCAAGTTGCTGAAGATCCGTTGTCGCTCGTGCCACGGCTCATCAACAAGTTGCGCAGCCTGTGGATGGCGTGGACTTTCCCGTTCTATTCAGTTGGGAAGAACTTTTGGGCGCACCACTCAAGTGAGCTGAGACGCAGCCAGGCGCCATTTATTCAGATTGGTTCCCACGTGATCGTGGACCGCGACGTGTGGCTGAACATTCCGTACCTTCCCGAGAAAGATGATCCGATTCTTATCCTCGGGGACAGCTGCCGAATCGGACGGCGTTGCATGATTTCGGCGCAAAACCGAATTGAGATTGGCCGGAAGACGGTTCTTTCCCCCACCGTGCTGTTGATGGATCACAACCACGCTTTCGAGGATGTCAACGTGCCGATCATCGATCAGGGAAACACGAGTGGGGGAACTATCCGAATTGAGGAAGGCTGCTGGATCGGCTACGGGGCGACGATCGTTTGCAGCCAAGGCGAGCTTGTGGTGGGAAAAAATTCGGTAATTGGGGCGAATGCCATGGTGACCCGCAGCGTGCCGGCGTATTCGGTAGTGGCGGGCAATCCCGCGCAGGTACTTAAACGGTTTGATTGCTCGCAGGGGCAATGGGTGAGCGGGCCGGGGCACGTCGTCCACAGAGGTTCATTAGCGCGTCGCGAAGAAGACTTCTCCAAGGTTAGTTAAAGTCCTTCCTTTATAGCCGTACCCAATCGCAATGATAACGAATATTTCGGGAGACGCCACCGGGCAGGCGACGCTGGAGCCGCAGGCCTCCGGGCTTGAGCAGGCTCTGATCGGGCTGGGGCAATACATACCCGGTCTAAGCGGGCTTTCCGCATCGCGGCGGGTGCTGACCGCGTTTCGGGGGAGCGTTTGGACGGTTGCGGGGTATGGCGCAAGTCAAGTGCTGAAGTTGGTTTCGGCCATAGTTTTGGCGCGTATGGTGGCACCGCAGGCGTTTGGCTTGGTGGCACTGGTGACGATATTCCTATCCGGGCTGGAGCTGCTATCCGACCTGGGAATCGGAATGGATGTGATTCAGCACCAGCGTGGAGACGACCCTGTTTTCCTTAACACTGCATTCATCATTCAGATGGTGCGGGGAATCGGCCTGTGGGGAGTGGCCTGCGGCCTGGCCTATCCGTTTGCCAGTTTTTACAAGCAGCCGGCGGTTCTTACCCTGGCGATTGTAGGTTCACTTTCGACGCTTGCGCGAGGTTTTGCCAGCGTGTCGATGTGGACGCTCACGCGACACGTGCGCTTGAAGGAGCTGACGTTCCTAAACGCGGGAAGTGAATGCTTCGGTTTGGTCGTATCGGTGATCTGGGCGGTTATTTCGCCAACAGCCTGGGCGCTTGTGGCCGGGCGAGTGGCGGCGAGCGTCGCGCTCGCTGTGGCAAGCCACGCCATCGCGGAACAAGCCGTATCTTTCGACTGGGATGCGAAGGCAGCAAGAGAAATTCTGGCCTTTGGGGCGGGCATCTTTGTTTCGACCGCTACCCATTTTCTGGCGGGCGAGGCAGTGAGGCTGGTGGTGGGGAAATTCGTGAACCTGGTGGAGCTCGGCTGTTTTTCACTGGCTCTAGCGATTAGCGGGGCAGCCGGTCGAGGATTTCAGCAAATCATCAACCAGGTATTTTTTCCGATGATGTCGAATTCGTTCCGGGAGGACAAGGAAGGGGCCTTCCAACACTACAAAAAGACAAGGCGGCTGCTGCTCATTCTGAGCGCCGGCATGTCGATTGGGTTTATTGCCGGGGGTAGGTTGGTTGTACACGTACTTCTTGGACAGCAATATGCCCAGGCGGGCTGGATGCTGCAGTTGCTGGGCACGCAGTGGGCACTGGAAGTGTTTACAACCCTTGCAGCGGTGATGCTCTTCGCCGTGGGCACAACACGGTTTACGGCGCTGGGCAACGCTCTCAAACTGGCCTTCCTGGGCGTGGGCCTAAGCATTGCCTTTGGAAAGTTTGGGTTGCATGAAGCGATGTGGGTGATCGCGCTGGCGCCGCTGGCAAATTACGCGGTGATTCTGCTGGGGCTGCGGCGGCTTTGCCCTCCGGTGGTGCGCGAGGAGCTGGTGAGCTTTGCCGGATTCGCGGCGGTGACGGCGTTGGCAGTCGCTTTTTGCGGGGTAGGACGGTGAGGGGAAACGTTGATTTCGGGGGTGGGGTCGCAGAGACGATCGTTAACCCGGTGGTCTTGCTTGTGGTGCTGCTCGCAGGTGTTTTGATCCTGCTTTTGCCTCGGGGAAGGGCCATCTCGCCCTTGCTGGCGATCGGCATTTTAATTCCGACGGACCAGGTTCTCGTGGTGGCGGGCCTGCATTTCCCGATGCTGCGAGTGCTGGCGCTGTTTGGATTCGCGCGGCTCTTTTGGGCCAAGGTTGCACAGAGGGAAAAGATTTTTAGCGGCGGGGTGAACGGGATTGACGTGGCGCTGGTCATTTTCGCGGTTGTCACGGCGGTGGACGGCATTCTGTTGTGGCAGGTCTGGGGCGAGGTGGTTTTTCAGCTCGGAAGGCTTTACACAACGTTCGGCGTTTACTTTTTGCTGCGGTTTTTGATTCGCGACGAGGAAGACGTCAAGCGGGCCATTCGGGTACTGGCGTTCGTAGCGATTCTGGTAGCGGGGTTCATGGTGCACGAGCGAGTGACGGGGCTGAATCCGTTTTACGCGAGCCTGGGTGGAGCGCAAGCAAAGGTGTTCGGGACGGCCATGGAGCGCGCCGATGCTTACCGAGCGACCGGTTGCTTTGGACACCCCTTGCTTGCCGGAAGCTTTGGCGGATTTATGGTGCCGATGTTCGCGGCGTGGTGGCAAAAGGTACCCAAGGAGCGGATCTTGGCGGTACTGGCGATCGTAGCCGGGGCGGTGATCCCGTTCACGACGGGTACGAGCACGTCGTTGTTTGCGCTGCTGGGAGGAGTGGTGGCGCTGTTTCTATGGCCGCTACGGAGGCGCATGCGGATCATCCGGTGGGGGATGGTGGGCGCGATTGTGGTCCTGCAATTGGTGATGAAAGCGCCGGTTTGGCACTTGATTTCGCGGGTGCACTTATCCGAGGGATCGTCTTCCTATCACCGCTTTGAGCTGGTGAACCAGTGCATTTTGCACTTTTGGGATTGGGCGCTGATTGGAACGAAGGACTACGCGTCCTGGGGCTGGATGATGTGGGACCTGTGCAATCAATACGTGGCGACCGCGGATACCGGCGGCCTGATTCCCCTCATCGCATTTGTGGCGATGCTGGTGTACGGATTCCGGTACGTGGGAAGGGCGCGGCGGTATTACGAAGGCGATCGCGGACAAGAACGATTTATCTGGGCGATCAGCGCGACGTTGTTCGCAAACGTGGTGGCGTTTATGGGAGTGAGCTACTTCGACCAGACGATTGTTCCATGGTACGCGGTGCTGGCGATCATCTCCACCGTGACCCTGGCGGCGAGAAGGATGCAAAGCGAAGGTGCGGCTTTGTCCGGGGCGCAAGTGGGGTTGGCGCTCAGCCCGAATTCGGCGGCAAGTTTGGTGCAGCCGCGGCCCTGGGACCGGCTGGCATCGGCGAGAGAAGTGACAGTTGGAAGAACGCTTTCCTTGAGGAACGGTTACTACCGAGGAAAACAGAATGTCTGAAGTGAAGTTTTTGGTTGGCGAGCGTGCGACGGCCTTCGTCGGGCGGACGCGCGCAATCGCGCTTTGGAAAGGCGGAGTATGAAGCTATCAATCGTAATCATTTGCTGGAACGACCTTAAAGTCATAGGCGACTGCTTGAAGTCTATTTACGCAGAAACGCATAGCACGGATTTTGAAGTTATTGTGTCCGACAACGGATCGACCGACGGGTCGATCGAATTCATCCACAAGAACTATCCGAACGCGCGAGTGCTGGAGAATTGCGCAAATCTTGGATTTGCAAAAGGGAATAATGTCGGAATTCGCAGCGGCCGCGGCGAATACGTCCTGATTCTGAATCCGGACACAATTATTCACGACGGCGCACTGGATAAGCTGGTGCGCTTTGCGGACCGTCATCCGGAAGCAGGCGGCTTTGGGTGCCGCACGCTCAATCCCGACGGATCGTATCAGGTTTCCATGCGGCCATTTCCCACCGTAAAAAGACATTGGCTAGCCGCTTTATATCTTCGTTCACTAGCAAGGGTTTCGAGGCGCTTTTTAGCGGACGAATACCCGTGGTGGAACGTTGATTCGGAGTGCAGCGTGGATTGGCTCTCAGGTCACTGCGTGATGTTTAGGGGTCATCTCCTGCGGCAGCTCAACGGCTTCGATGAGCAGTTTTTTTACCATTTTGAGGAAGTGGATCTTTGCAGACGAGTGTGGAAGGCTGGCTTCTCGGTACTCTTTACTCCGGAAGCGGTCATAACACACATTGGTGGTCAGTCTGTGGCGCGCTTTCCGATTCGCTTCGAACTTGAGAAGCTGCGGAACCGCTATCGCTATTTCTACAAGCACTTTGGTGCAATCGGGTGCCGCCGATGTCGTGTAGCTATCCAAGCATGGTTTCGAATCCGCCAAATAGGATACAGTCTTGTCAATCTTTTCAAATCTTCGGAAGCCCTTCGAAAGCGCCTCGACATGTACCGTATCGTGATTGCCTGGAACACCCAGCTGAGGCCGGATCTCTTCGTCGAGAGCGGTGAAGAGCCAGCAATTGCCACGGACGCTGTTCCACAAATTCTGTAGCGCCTCATTTCAGTTGTTGAGCAATTACAGCACTTCATTCTAAAAGAAAAGGATAGCTTGAGATGATTACTTCACTTGTAACTGGCGGTGCCGGGTTTATCGGGTCCCACGTAGCGGACGAACTTCTTAAGCTGGGGCACAAGGTGGTGGTCCTGGATGATCTGAGCGGCGGCTTTGCAGACAATGTCCCGCAAGGAGCGCTTTTCTGCAAAGGATCAATCTTGGATACCGACTTGATCGAACTGCTCTTCGAGCGTCATCATTTCACTTACGTCTACCACCTGGCCGCCTATGCTGCAGAAGGGCTGAGCCATTTCATCAAGAAGTTCAACTATAACAACAATCTTATCGGGTCAATTAACTTAATCAATGCCGCTGTAAATCACGGCGTGAAGTGTTTTGTCTTCACTTCGTCCATCGCGGTTTACGGTGCAGGTCAGTCGCCCCTGACCGAAGACATGACGCCTCTTCCAGAAGACTCCTACGGAATCGCAAAGCTGGCCGTGGAATCGGAGCTGAAAGTCACACATGAAATGTTTGGTTTGAACTACGTCGTATTTCGCCCTCACAACGTGTATGGCGAAAGGCAGAACATTGGCGACCGCTATCGGAATGTTGTTGGGATTTTTATGAATCAACTGATGAAGGGAGAGCCGATGACGATCTTTGGGGATGGCGATCAGCAGAGGGCCTTCACTCATATTAGGGATGTTGCCCCCATCATCGCGGCGTCTGTGGATTATCCTGAGGCCCGAAATCAGATCTTCAATGTCGGCGCAGACGTGCCCTTCACGGTGAATGAACTAGCTGAGCTCATTGCAGAGGCCATGGGTAAGGACTGCCGAACTGCCCATCTTCCGCCCAGGAACGAGGTGAAGGTGGCTTTTTCGGATCACACACGCGCTGTGAATGTTTTTGGCAATCAAAAGAAGGTATCCCTGAGAGACGGGCTATCCTCCATGGCAAAGTGGGTGAAGCAGCACGGAGCACGGGAGAGCTCGATTTTCGAGGAAATCGAGATTTTGAAGAACCTGCCGCCGAGCTGGGCGACCGTGGCACGGGCTCGCGCTTAACATCGTGCGAAAGGCGACATCATAAGTTTCTAAGGAAAAGTCAGCTGAGCTCGATGCCAGGCTCGAAGCACTTTAGGGCCACCGGAGGTGAGCCAGCGGCGCGCCGCGTGGACCAGCAATCAGGGATTCCGGGCGCGGCAACGTTCCTAGCAGACCGCTGCCGTTGTCCTCTTCTACCGAGGCTTGACTCTATGAGTAAAGCAACCTTAAATTCCCAGCACGAGCCTGTTTGTGGTCCTTATGTCCTCATGACTGCGGCATATAACGAGGAGGCATACATTGAGAGGACCATTCAATCTGTGATCTCGCAGACGAGTCGGCCCAAAAGATGGGTCATAGTCAGTGATGGATCTGTCGATAGAACGGATGAGATTGTCCAGCGGTATGCACGCAAGCATGAATTTATTAAGTTTCTTCGCAACGAGAGACCGCCCGGCCGAAGCTTCAGATCGAAAGTGGTCGCTCTGCGAAGCGCCAGCAAGGTCCTGGAAAGCGTCGGATTTGAGTTCATCGGTAACTTGGATGCGGATGTTTCGGTAGGTTCTTCCTACTTCGAGGATCTCATTGCATGTTTCTACCTTGACCCCAAGCTGGGCCTCGCAGCCGGTTTCGTTTGTGAAAAGAAAGGTGAAAACTTCGAAAATCGGAGAATCAACCGGGTCCACTCCGTCTGCCATGCCGCGCAGCTCGTCCGCCGGGAGTGTTATGAGGCTATCGGAGGCTACGCCACACTGGAACATGGAGGCGAGGACTGGCACGCCCAAGTCTCAGCGAGGATGGCAGGCTGGAACTCGAAAGCCTTTCCCGAGTTACCGATCTTCCACCATCGACCAACTGGTACGGCTGACTTTCTTTTGCGGAGTAAGTTTCGCGACGGAAGGTCGGATTATGACTTGGGGAGTGATCCGCTCTTCGAAGTGCTCAAGTGTTTGCAGCGTTTCCCTGAAAAGCCTTTCATCATCGGAGGGATTGCCAGACTGGCCGGATTCACATGGTCTTACGTTCGAAGGGAAGAGAGGCCCGTTCGCGCTGAGGTGGCTGCCTTTCTGAAAAGCGAGCAGCGGCAAAGGGCTTGCGCACTTTTTGAAAGCATTTGGAAGCGCAGCAGGTCGCATTTATTCCAATGACACATACACGTTCATCGGCTGAGAGCCTAGCAGGGACTTTGCATCAATCGAGATATAGAACCGAAGTTGACAATGTCACCGAGCAGGAGTGGTCCGAGCTTGGTGGTCATTTCGAAGATGCCAGCCTCTACCAAACCTGGGCATACGGAAGTATTCGGTGGGGAGAAAAGAACTTAAGTCACATAGTTTTAAAAGACGGTGACGATCCAGTAGCAATCGCTCAGTTGCGAATCGTTCGGCCTAAGGGCATCAAGGCGGGAGTCGCGTACCTGCGATGGGGTCCCCTTTGTCACTCCCGAACAAGAGGTTTGGATGCTGATGTTGTGCGAGCTATGGCGGATGCCCTTCGCAAGGAGTATACCGACAGGCGAGGTTTGTGCCTGGAGATTGTCCCCCATGCCTTTGCAGAATCACGCCGAGCCGAAGTCTTCCAGGGTGCTTTCGAACAATATCAACGCAAATCGGTGGTCGGAACGGAAAAGTACAGGACTTTTTTGCTGGATCTTTCCCCTCCGTTGGACGACGTGCGCAGGACGCTGCACAGGAGATGGCGAGGGTATTTGAACGCTGCGGAAAGAAATGAGCTGCGAGTCAGCGAAGGCGACGACCTCGAACGATACGGCGCTTTTTGCCGGCTCTATGCACAGATGTGGAGGCGGAAGAGGTTTTGGACTGGCGTGCATGTCGAAGAGTTCGCCCGGATCCAAGAACGCCTTCCGCAATTCGAACGGATGAAAATCTTTCTCTGCGAGCATAAAGGCAGCCCGGTTGCCGCGCTAGTTTGTTCTGCGATGGGCGACACCGGGATTTACCTTCTCGGCGCGAGCATCGATGCCGATATGCGGCTAAAGGCTTCCTACTTGCTGCACTGGAATGTTATCAAGTGGCTGAAGAACAGTGGTATTCGCTACTACGACTTGGGCGGGATCGACCCCATAAAGAATCCGGGAGGTCATCAGTTTAAAAGAGGCCTCTCTGGGGTAGATGTGTCTCACATAAGCCCACTCGTTGCCTGCGATAACGGTCTGAGCATGGCTTTCGCAAAGGCTGGCCAAGTGTTCAGCCGTGGCCTTCGCAAGTACCAACAGAGCTTGTGTCGATTTCAGTTTTCCCTTCCGCACTCATGAGCGCGACACCCGGAATTCGCAAACCGTCAGTTAAGAGATGGCTGCTGCGCATCCTTAATCTCGGCATTTCGTCAATGGTCTTCTTTTTGGACCGTATCTGGTTTTATCTGCTTCGGCTTCTCCAAAGGGATACCCGGAGCCGCTGCACCGTGCTTTATTACCACAGTATTCCCAGAGAATATGGCAAACGATTCGAACAGCAAATGCGCCTTATGTTGAAGCTGGCAGAACCCCTTGACCTTCGAGATCTGGAATGTAACTCACGGAATAAGACATTTGTAGGGATCACGTTCGATGATTCGCTAGAAAGCTTCTATAAGTACGCGGTTCCTGTGTTGGTCGAGCTGAAAATACCAGCGACGGTCTTCACTGTGGTCGACGCACTTGGCAGGCACCCGAGTTGGGGAGAGGGGTACTATTTGCCAGACGAACAGGTGATGTCGACAAAGCATCTAGAACGTCTTCCCGATCTAATAACCATAGGGTCGCACACTTTGACTCACGTGAGCCTGATCAGCACCAGTCCCGAAGTGGCTCGTGAAGAGATAACGGGTTCTCGTCACCGGCTTGAGAGAATGCTTAACAGACCCATTACCTTATTTAGCTTTCCGCACGGACATTGGAATGATGCCCTTGTGAGTCAATGTCGAGAAGCAGGATATCAGCGCGTGTTCACAACAGAACCGCGATGTCTAGGTGGGGACAATTTCGTTATTGGACGGGTGTCGGCCGACCCGTGGGACTGGGGCCCGGAGTTTCGGTTGAAAATGATGGGGGCGTATCGTTGGCGGGCGTGGGCGGGAGACATGTTGAAACGCACCGTCGGCTCTCTTCCGTTTGGAAACCACACCTTGAAAAAGCGGCAGTCCAAAGGGTTGAGGAGAGCTTTGCTGAGATCGTCGGGAGAAGTGAGGGCACGGCTCGACAGTTAGTGACTAAAGTTGCCGGCCAGGTGTGGATTAGTTCGATTGAGTTGGGTTTACGGCAGGGCCGGATTGTCGTGTGGTTGTCCGAATACTGGCATTGGCGGTTGTAACGCGCGCCGCTCAATTTCTTCAGCCAGGCACCAATTAGGACAGAGCAGCAACGCCTCTCGAGGCAAGTCGTAGGGCACGGTCAGCGTGTTTAGGTCATGAAAAAAGAGGAGGGGCCAATGACCGGAACGAATCGTAATAACTCGACCGAGGATCCTCTCTTCTTCCTTTCCAGGATCATCAATAAGCTCCACACGCAGTGGCTGCTCTGGACTTATCCTTTTCACTCCATTGGGTCAGGCTTCTGGGCTCACAATTCTTGTGACCTGCGGCGCAGCGTTGCCCCGTACATCAAAATTGGCCACGGCGTAAAGATGGACCGCGATGCGTGGTTGGACGTCCCGCTCATTCCCAACAGCGACGGACCTGTAATCCTGCTGGAGGACGGATGCCACATCGCCCGACGCTGCATGATATCCGCCCTAAATTGCGTCCAAATAGGGAAAAACAGCATTTTTGCCCCTGGTGCTCTGGTCATGGACCACACGGGCGAGTGCGACTATGTCGACGGCCCTGTTTTTGACCGGGGAGCGAAAAAAGGCGGGACGATCCGTATCGAAGAAGGATGTTGGATTGGCTTCCGAGCAGCGATCGTTTGCAGCGAAGGAGAACTTGTCATTGGAAAGAGCTCCGTAATTGGTGCAAATGCGGTCGTTACCCGAAGCGTGCCCCCTCACTCGGTTGTAACGGGGAATCCTGCCAAGGTCGTGAAGCACTACGAACCGTCCGAAGGCGTTTGGGTGCTAGGCGCAGGAACGCACCGGAGGAAGGGCTAAGAAAGCTGGAACGCTTTGTCACGATTTCCGTCGCAACGGCGGCAACCAATGACACTCCGCCATCGTGCGCACGCTCTGGCGCGATAACCGATGGGGCAGGACCGGACGAACCTGACGTGATCGTTGTCTGTAATGGGTGCACAGACGATACACAGCCCCTTCGCGCAGCTTCTACCCACGGGCTTGCGTCATCGAATTCGAAATTCTGTTGTGGCGGTTATCTCAACCTGTCCATTCCGCGACGAGAGCTGTAAGGCGTAAGCAAATGGATCCGTTTAAGAAAAGACCCTTGAAGGTAATGGTTTTCCCTTAAGGCTCGGCAAACTTCACAATACGGCTTAGCTCGGCTTGTATCTTGTTGATTCACGGAGTGTTACAGGTGTGACATTGGCAAAATAATTGCGAGCAGAAAGGCGGCTGAGACGGAGGACGAGAGGCGACGGAAACTCGACGTTGCTCTTCTCCGGCTTGGATCAAATCATAGTGGCATTTCTGAATTCATTGAAGAGGAGCCAGCCTGGTAATGCACCCTACAGACATTGAACGCGAGACCCGTGATTTTCTAACAAGTACGTTCTTGTCCGGTCGATCGGAGCAGTTGCGCAACGATGATGCTTTGCTTGGGAATGTCATTGATTCAATGGGTGTCTTAGAGCTCGTCGGTTTCCTTGAGCGTACCTTTGCAATCAGTGTACCCGACGACGATGTAGTTGCAGAGAACCTGGGCTCTATAAACAGCATCACCACATACATTGTGCAAAGGCTACCAGGTAATGCCTAGCGATCGTTCGACCACCTTCTAAAATCCAGCGCCTTAACTTGGCGCATCCTTTTCTTTCGCACCGCACGTCGTGAAGTTGATCTGCGCTTGCTACGACCTCGCGTGGCAGGTTTCATGATTCTCGATCGCCAACTCGAGCCGTGGGAAGAATCGAGGGGGCTCGAATCTCAGGGCCAAACGGTGAAAGGAGTTTGTCCTTAACGTTATGCTACATACCGCGATCATCGGAGCGGGCCCTTATGGCCTCTCGCTGGCAGCCTACTTCAAGGCTCGTGGCATTCCCTTTCGCATTTTTGGTCGCCCCATGGACAGTTGGCTGAATCATATGCCCAAGGGCATGTGCCTGAAATCCGATGGCTTTGCGTCAAACATCTACGATCCAGATGGAAAATTTACATTGGAGCAGTTTTGCCGGGAACGCGGCATCAGTTACTCTGACTCGGGAATTCCGGTTACTTTAGACACCTTCACGGCTTACGGGCTTGCGTTCAGGGAGCGGGTGGTTCCCGATTTGGACGAAAGAATGGTTGTGAATATCGATCGATCGAAGCATGGGTTTTCTCTTCGGACCGATGACGGCGAAGAAATCATAGTACGACACGTGGTATTGGCCGTGGGAATCACGCACTTTCAATACTTACCGACAAGCTTAACGAACTTGCCGACCACCTATGTGTCTCATAGCGCAGCTCACTGCGACCTCGAGCCATTTCACGGGCGAAACGTTACTGTCATAGGCGGAGGCGCATCCGCTCTTGACTTGGCCGGATTACTCCACGCGAGTGGCGCTAAAGTCACCCTGGTTGCTCGCCAGCACGCTCTTAAGTTTCATGGCGCGCCTGCCAGTGGGAGGCCTCGTTCTACTTGGGAGCGCATTCGTTATCCAAAATCAGGCCTCGGACCTGGTTTGCGGTCTCGATTCTATGCCAATTCACCTTTGCTGTTCCATTATTTGCCGCAGAGCATTCGCTTGGATATTGTACGAACCCACCTCGGACCATCGGGGGGCTGGTTCATCAGAGATAAGGTGGTAGGTAAAGTCCCTCTGCTATTGGGGTACGCTCCGGAGCGAGCCGAGCTGCAAGGTGGCGGGGTCCGCCTTTTCCTGGGAGGAGCAGACGGATCGAAGCGCGAGCTTGAGACCGAGCACATCATTTCCGCAACCGGTTACAAGGTTAACTTGGAGCGCCTGAAATTTCTGAGCGTCGCCATTCGCTCGGACCTCAAGCGAGAAGACAATGCGCCGCTGTTGTCGGAGTCGTTTGAGTCTTCAGTGCGCGGGCTGTTTTTTGTCGGCGTGGCAGCTGCAAGTAGCTTCGGCCCGGTCATGCGATTTGCTTTTGGTGCGGGGTTTACAGCGCAACGTCTTACGGAACATTTCCTAGCCTCCCTCTCGCGAGAACATCCCTCTACCGCAGTTGCCGGGCCCATGGCTGTGGCCAGGTAGAGCGAAATTGGCTCGTTTGCCGCATAACCTCGTCGCACGAGCCTCGGGAAGGCCTGACGGTCCGGTGTGGCTTCCGGGCATTTTTGGGCAAACAATGTACCTCGGTTGGGAAACTCATGGGCTCGTGAATACCGGCATTCTTTTCTGTCTCATTGAAAATAAATCACTTACGAGAGCAGTGGAAGGTCAGGTAATTGCGAGTAAGGTCCAACGAATTGGAAATATTGAACCCAAGCCGCTTAAGGCGGGTCTGTTCTGGGTCTGATCGGGTAGCCAAGGCGGACGCGCTTGGCCAGTCCTGCAGACGAAAATGAGAAAACTTTTCCAGCCATGTTAGATGCCGCCATCATTGGAGCGGGTCCTTACGGACTCTCTATCGCCGCCCACTTTCGACAGCAGGGTCTTGCTTTTCGTATCTTCGGTCCCGCTATGGACAGCTGGCGCCATCACATGCCCAAGGGCATGATGTTGAAATCCGATGGCTTTGCTTCCGATCTTTTTGCCCCCGACGGGGCGTATTCCCTTAAACAGTTCTGTGCGCACGAGGGAATCGCGTACCATGACAGCAGAATTCCCGTTCGTTTGGAGACCTTTAGTGCGTATGGCATGGCCTTCCGCGATCGTCATGTCCCTGAACTGGAAGAAAGACTCGTCAGTTCGGTTAACAGGCTTCCCGGTGGCTTCCAAGTCCAACTTGAAAATGGCGAACAGCTAGCAGCGAAACGCGTGATCCTTGCCATTGGGATCACTCATTTTGCTTCCATTCCCGAGAGTCTCAAGAACCTTCCTCGCGAGTTGATGACTCACAGCTTCGGGCATCACGATTTGACACAGTTCCGCGGCCGCAAGGTCATTGTGATCGGTGGAGGTGCTTCCGCTATCGGACTGGCGGGTCTGTTGCGAGAAACGCAAGCCAATGTGGAATTGATTGCCCGCGAAAGGATTCTGAAATTCCATGGCGCTCCGAACGGCGATCCGCAATCTCTTTGGCAACGTCTCCGGCATCCCAGTTCTGGCCTCGGTCCCGGTCTGCGTTCGCGGTTTTGCTCAGACTACCCAGGGCACTTCCACTTCCTTCCGGAAAAGCTTCGCCTAGAAATTGTTCGACGACACCTCGGCCCCTCGGGACACTGGATCTCAAAAGATCGCGTGCTTGGGGAGGTGCCATTGCATCTCGGTTGCTCAGTACAAAAAGCCAGCGCGGACGGCGATCATGCCCGTTTGCACTTACGTGCGAGAGACGGTTCGGAACGTGAGATCTTGGCAGAGCACGTAATTGCTGGTACGGGATTCAGAGTCGACGTCAACCGTATTCCCTTTCTCAGCCCGGACCTTAAGCGTGAAGTCAAAACGACAAATGGTTCGCCGGTTCTTTCTTTGAAGTTCGAATCTTCCGTTTCGGGCTTGTATTTTGTCGGCCTGGCCGCAGCGAACAGTTTTGGCCCGGTCATGCGTTTTGCGTTTGGAGCAGGCTTTACGGCCAAGCGGCTAACCAAGAGAATGACGCAACTTGCGACACGGGGCCGGGCCTTTAGCATAGCTCGTTATGTGGAGACGGCCTAGAAACTCGGCCTAGTTTTTAGCATGCAGAGTGCAAAATGAAGAGAGAAACGATCGCAATCCATGCGGGTTACGATGGAGATCCCACGACACACGCCGTCGCTGTGCCGATTTATCAGACCATTGCCTTCGAGTTTGATAGCGCCGAGCACGGAGCGGCCCTGTTCAACCTGGAAGTTCCAGGTAACATTTATACGCGTATCGGTAATCCTACAAACACCGTTTTAGAAAAACGGGTGGCAGCGCTCGAAGGTGGGGTTGAAGCACTCAGCGTAAGTTCAGGTATGTCGGCCATTTTCTACGCGTTGTCTAACATCGTGGAGATGGGGAACAACATTGTCTCCCTCCCTCAACTTTATGGTGCTACCTACACACTTCTCGCACACATCTTTCCAAAACAGGGGGTCACGACTCGTTTTGCAAAGGACGACACGCCCAAATCAGTCGAGGAACTAATCGACGATAATACCCGCGCCGTTTACTGCGAGAGCATCGGAAACCCAGACGGGAATGTGGCCGACATCGAAGGGCTCGCACGAGTAGCGCGGACGCATGGCGTACCTCTTATTGTTGACAATACGGTTGCAACTCCGATTCTTCTAAGGCCGATGGAGTACGGCGCGGACATCGTGGTCCATGCGATGACAAAATTCATGGGCGGACACGGTACCACCCTCGGCGGAATGATCGTTGACAGCGGTAAATTCCCGTGGAAGCAGTATGCCGACCGGTACCACATGCTCACCAAGCCGGAAGTTGCCTACCATGGCGTGGTCTATACGGAGCAGTATGGCGATGCTGCTTTTGTGGCGCGTTGCCGCACCGTTGGTCAACGCAATACCGGGGCAACCTTATCGCCTTTTAATGGTTTTCTGTTGCTCCAAGGAGTCGAGACGCTGGCCTTACGAATGGAACGCCACGTCGAAAATGCTCGCAAAGTAGCCGAGTTTTTGCGGCAGCACGAGTGCGTAGAATGGGTTAACTACGCAGGCTTTCCCGACAATCCCCGCTACGCTCTCGCTCAAAAATACCTCGGGAATAAGCGCTCATCTCTTCTCACGTTTGGAGTGAGGGGTGGGCTAGAGGCCGGTATTAAGTGCTTTAACGCCTTTCACCTGTTCAAACGAATGGTGAATATGGGCGACGCGAAGTCACTTACATGTCATCCTGCCTCGACCACGCACCGCCAGCTCACTCCAGAGGAGCAACTCAAGGTTGGGGTAACTCCGGAAATGATTCGCCTCAGCGTTGGCATCGAACATATCGACGACATATTGGATGATCTTTCTCAAGCGCTGGCCACTATACAGGTTGAGTCCACCGTCAGTATCTAGCGATCGGTTTGGAGGCGATGATGCCGCTCTTTGTTGACAGTGCTCGAACTCCGGTTCACTGGGCTGCCGAGAGATATCCCTGCATTATCAGAGATGCTGGTAAGTTCGGCGGGACCGCCGCAGGCCTTCGAATCGCTCTGGTCAATAACATGCCCGACGCCGCCCTTGAGAACACCGAATCTCAATTCTTTGATCTACTCAATGCGGCAGCCGGCGATGAGCCGGTTCAAGTAAAGCTCTTCTCTCTGCCGAAGATCTCGCGAAGTGAACGGGCCCAGCAACACCTTGACAATTTTTACTCGAGTACGACCGTCCTACTCAACCAACGCTTTGATGGAGTCATCATTACCGGTACCGAGCCTCGTCAGCCAGACCTTCGTGATGAGCTCTATTGGCAGCCGCTGGCAGAGTTATTTGACTGGGCAGAGGAGAATACCTTCTCGGCTGTTCTGTCGTGCTTAGCGGCGCACGCAGGCGTGCTCCACAGTGATGGAGTCTATCGTAAACCTTTGGCGAAAAAGCGATTCGGGGTCTTCGAGCAGCGCAAGACTGACCACTTCATGATGAATGGAATGAGCGGCTCGATTCGTATTCCGCACTCTCGCTGGAACGAAGTAACCGAAGAGGATCTGACCGTTGCTGGCTATTCTGTTGTCACAAAATCTACACGAGCCGGTGTCGATCTGTTTGTAAAGGAAAAGAAGAAAAGCCTCTTCGCTTATTTTCAAGGACACCCAGAATATGTTGCCGAGACGCTGTACAAAGAATACCGCCGCGACGTGAAGCGGTATCTGCGCGGGGAAAGAGAGACATACCCTCTGGTGCCCGAAGGTTATTTCGGTTCGACGACCGTCCGACTCTTGGAAGAGTTTCGAGTCAGGGCCAAAGCGGAGCGCCATGAGAATATGATGAAAGAATTCCCTGAAGGCAACATTGTCGGTTCACTGCAACACTCCTGGTTGTCTTGCTCCAGACAGATTTACAAAAACTGGCTAGGTTGTATTACCTCAAGAAAGCAAGATGCTCGAGACATATCGATCATGGCTAACATTGGTGCCGCGAGGTCCGTCGCGTTTGAAGCCAGCGCCTGCCCCCATGTGTCCCCCGCTAATGGTGTGCCATTGTCTTGACAACCCGGCCGTATGAAAGACGCTCAAATTTCCGGCAGTTTGAAATCAGGTCCTTCCCGCATTGGCGATCTTGTGACGCTGCGGGGTCAACAGTTCCCCGACCACCTGGCACTTGTCGAGACTACTGGAAGCTGGACCTATGGACAGCTGGCATCCGCAAGCGCACAAGCCAGAACCTGGCTGATGAAATCGGGTGTGCGTCCAGGCGACCGCGTTGTGATTGTCTGCGAGAATTGTCGCGCCTTTGTGGCTGTTTTGCTCGCGGTAGCGGATCTTAACGCCTGGCCTGTGCTGGTAAATAGCAAGCTCTCTGAACGCGAAATTGAGGAAATCATTGAGCATTGTGGCGCACGTCGGGTAGTGTACACGTCCGCAGAGTCTCCGCATGCTGCCGAGCACGCGCGACGGCATGGCGCAGTTATTGAGAATGTCTGCGAAATCGGACCCATTGGCCTCGGTCCTCTCTACCCGGATGCCGAGCCTGAAATTGTTGATTCCGATCCATCAAATCGGGTCGCAGCGTTGATTTACACCTCGGGAACTACGGGCCTCCCCAAGGGGGTTATGCTGACGCATGGTAATTTACTTTTTATGGCCAGTGTTTCCGTGGACGCTCGCTCGGTTACCATGGATGATCGTCTTCTCGGTATTTTGCCGATGTCTCATGCTGTTGGTCTTTCCGTAGTTCTATTGGGTACGCTAATAAGCGGCGCAACGCTGTATCTGTCTTCTCGGTTCGACCCCATGACCGTCCGCGCCATCCTCGAAAAGCACAGGATTACGATCGCGCTTGGGGTGCCGGCCATGTTCAGTCAATTTGTGGATTACGCGAAACTGCGAAATCTGGAGACAATAGTCTTCCCTCATTTGCGAATTATTTCTTCTTGTGGTGCTCCGCTTCATGCTGCCACCAAGGTTGCTGTGGAGGCTCTTTTTGGATTGACTCTTCACAATGGATACGGTGTCACCGAATGCTCCCCAACGATCGCAACCGCTAAACTTAGCGATCCGTGCAAGGACACCTCAGTAGGCCGTATATTGCCTGGGGTTGAAGTCAAGTTTGTTGGTCCCGACCAGAAGCCGGTCCCAGACGGCGAGGTCGGCGAACTTTGGGTTCGTGGCCCGAATGTGATGAAAGGCTATTATCGCGCGCCACGGGAAACAGCGGTGGCTATCGATCCAGATGGTTGGTTCAACACGCGTGACCTTGCCCGCATGGAGAATGGCCGTCTTTTCATCGTCGGCAGGACAAAAGAGTTGATCGTTCGATTTGGATTCAACGTTTATCCCGCGGAGGTGGAAGCAGTCTTGAATTCTCACCCCGCGGTTGCCCGTTCCGCAGTGATCGGTCGGGTTGCCAAGGGTGATGAGGAAGTTGTGGCATTTATTCAGCCGTTTCCTGAAACCACACTGACGGCCGCCGAAATGAGGGAATTTGCTTCGAGAAGGCTCGCTTTCTATAAGCGCCCATCGCAAATTGTCTTTGTCGAGTCGATGCCAGTGACTCTTACTGGTAAGGTGAGAAAGGACGAACTTACGAAGCTGGCAGCCCAACCAGCTGTCTAGCTAGCGTCGCGCAATATGCGCTGGACTACTTCTCCGCAGTGTTTTCCGCGAGATAACCAGATAACGCCGCGGCGACTGATTTGAAATGGGTCCTGAGAAGTCTCAGATGATCCCCAGGCAGTGTTTCTACCTCGACCTGCTTTGCCAGGCGGCTCCAAACCGCATTCGCGTTCAGCGGAAATTGCGTAGGTATGTCGGCCCGGATGAATTTGATCGCGCCATTGTAAAATGGCGGCTTATAACTCCTGAGGGCCGTATAACCATCTTCTCGCTCGCGCTCAAGCCATAGGCGCACATTTCCTTTCATTCCCGCCAGCATCGCCCCACTGTTCGTGGTCGTTGAATTCTTCAATTCCGGCATGAGCGTGGGCGCATGGATTCCAGCAACAGATCTTTGTGCTTTGAATTCCCAGAGTTTCCTGAGTCGGCGTATTACCCGCTGGAAATAGAGCGTTGCTTGCTGTAAAGGCTTCAGATGGGTTCTGTATGGGTAGGAATCGATTAGCACCAAGAGATCGATACGTTCGTCGTCTGCCAACAACATCCTCGCGACCTCGAACATGACCAGCCCGCCGAGGGAGTAGCCGATCAACGAGTACGGGCCTTGGGACTGGGTCCTGCGGATAGCTTGGAGATGATAACCGGCCATATCCTCAACACGACGATGCGGCTCCTCGATTCCGTAGATGCCTCTCGATTGTATTCCGTAGATCGGTCTCTCCGTCCGGACATGTCGGACCAGGTCCCAGCACTCCAGAAGATCAGCTCCGATTCCGTGAGAAAAAAAAACGGGAGGACCTTTCCGCCCGGCTTTCATCAAAACCGGAGGCGAGAACCGCCGTTGCTCACGGGTTTGTAGAAGTACCGAGGCCATTGTGCCCGGGCTATTCATGTGATAGATGCTTACGGCCGGGAATTCCTGGCCAGCCAGGTCTTTGATTTGCGCCAGCAGTTGTTCTGCAAGCGCCGGAGTGCCTCCCAGATCAAAAAAGTCATCTTCTATCGAGACGGATGGTCGTTGCAATACCCACTGCCAGATCGGCACCAGTCGCTCGACCATGTTTGTAATCGAGAGTTGAGGTTGCATATCCGACTCTGCTCCATCGCGTCAGTAGCGTACTTTTGGAGTGCGC
>JBPYDQ010000682.1:0-4952 GCA_051986135.1 Terriglobales bacterium
CAAGACCGCGTCCATGATTACCAGCACCACGGGTCTCCCCATCAACGAACTCGGTAGCGACCGCGGCATCTCGGTCGCCTCTTCCAGCGTTCCCGTCGCTGCGCCGAGTGGACCACGGCGGAGGATACCCTGCAGCCCCGCTTCGGCACCGGTGCGGAAACCGCGAGTGTCCCCAAAGCCGCGATCCCCACTCCCACGCTGTCCCCCCTAGGTATCCGTCCGATTATTAGTCTCGACAAATGGGCTTCGCGGCAGTGACATGTCGCACGCCGCGTCACGATCTAGCAGCGCCAAATCTAGCTACTATTCCACTTCAGCCCCGGTCCGGAACAATCTGGCCGTAAACAACGCGCGCTGAAAGCTGTTGGCGAGGTAGAAGAATCTTCCGGCAAGCCGAGTTATCGGTACCAATCCGGTTGACTTCCTTGAAGCCCGTTTCTGGACAACTTCCGGTTATGCCGACAACCCTACAAGTGACGCGCCGGACTCTGGCGTTGTGAGTGCATGCGAGTTTTGGCCACCTACGAGGGCCCACTACTCGCAACGCAATGCAATCATCGGATCGACTTTGGAGGCGCGGCGCGCTGGTATTGCGCAGGCCAACCCGCAGACCAAGCTCAGGAGAATGGTTCCAGCAATGAGAATGTCAGGATCGCGCGGGCTTCCTAGTGCCCACTTCGAAACGATTCGACCAAGGCCCACCGAAAGGGCGAGCCCTGCGAAGATTCCGGTGCCCAGACTTCCAAACGCCGACCTAAACACCATTTGCAACAAGTTTCCGCGTCGCGCTCCCAGCGCCATGCGAATGCCGAATTCATTGATCCGTTGTGCCACCGTGTAAGAGACCACACTATGCAACCCGACAGCGGCGAGGGCAAGTGCGAGCCAGGCAAAAACTCCAAAGATCCATGCTGCGATATATTCTTGCTGCCACTCGGATTCGTAGGTGAGCCCGGTCTCAAGATCGTTCACGTTGCTGCTGGTCTGCTGATCCGGGTTAATTGTCTTCAACTGCTCCCGCACTGCACGTAACAGCGTAAGCGGCGGAGCTTGCGAGCGAACGAGAATTTCCGTGCCCTCTCCCATGCTTAGCGTATAGGGCACATACACAGCCGGCCTAGGGAGACTTCGCAGTCCACCGTTGCGCGAATCTCCGACGATGCCAACTATCTGCAACCAGGAAGCTCCGATGTTTGGTGGCGACAAAACCGTGGCCGGATTGCCTTCAATGCCCGGCATTCTTACCGAGTGCCCAATGGCATCGCCATTCGGAAAGAAGCGCCGCGCCAGCGTCTGGTTGATTAGGGCTACGTGCGCGCCTTTAGAATTCTCAGCGTTATTCCAAATTCGTCCTTGCAGCAGAGGAATACGAAGAGCCTCAAAGTATTGCGGGCTAATAAGGTTTGCCGATACCATCGGAGGATTTATCGCGGGTTTACCCAGAATTTCGAGCCCTATGGTCCATCCGTTCTGCGGCGGCGTGGCGTCCGTGGAAATCGCTACGGTGGTCACGCCGGGTGTCTCGGCCACTTTCTTTCGCAGCTGCTCAAAATAAGCTCCACGTGCCGGCCAAGTGCGATAAGAGTCCTGGCGTAAAGGAATGCCTATCGCCATCACATTGTGGGGGTCGTAACCGAGGGGCTTGTGGATCAGTTCGGTGAACGCCTTCATAGAAGACCCAGCACCTGCTAGCAATAGTAGTGTCAACGCCACCTGCGTAGCGATCAGCACGCTATGAGCCCTGCGTGCTTGAACGCTGCCGACCACCCGACGAGCACCAGACTGCATGATATTGCCGATGTGCGTGTGCGAGAGTTGCAGCGCTGGCCAAAGTCCGAACAGCACACCCGTTCCCAGCGCGACCGTAATACTGAAAAAAAGCACCGGCAGGTTGATACCAATCACCGCCTCCGATGCAAAGGTAGATCGCGGAACCAATCTCTGAATGAGCGCCAGAGCGCCGTAAGAAGCTAGAACGCCCATTGACGCTCCGATCGCTGCCAGAAGAAGGGAGTCCGTGAGCAACTGACGAACAATCCGAAAGCGGTTCGCACCGATTGCGGTTCTCACCGCCAATTCATGCTGCCGTGCCGTGCCGCGAGCCAGCAGCAGAATCGAGACATTTCCGCATCCGATCACAAGCAGCAACATCACCGCGGCAAAAAGCAAGCACAAGGTCCCACCCATGGAGGCAACAACCCAATCGTTCAGGCCTAACACATGGACCCTGAAGACGTCGGGAAAATCATTCGGCATGTATTTGGCAAACTCTTCCACGAGTGGCTGCAACGCGGCATCGGCCGCCCCACGGCTGACGCCGGGCTGCAGAAGCAAGTTGACGATAGAAGTACGGCCCGGATCTCGCATCAGCTTCAGCGGGAGATAGACGTCACCCCCACCCCAAGTGAATCGCGGAGATGCAACCCCCACAATCTCAAAATTCTTGTGATCGAGTTGTAGAGATCGGCCCACTACGTCCGGATTTGACAGGTAGTGCTTCCGCCAAAATTTGTAGGAAAGCACTAAGACAGGCTTTGGGTCCTGGCCGTCTATTGCGTCGGATGACCACAGTCCACGTCCAAGGACAGTGGGAACACCGAGATCCTGAAAACTATTTGACGTAAGGCTCGCGGTGTTGACGTTCTCCGGAAGATCTTGCCCCGTCAGAATCAGCGGTTGGTAGTCGATCGCCAGAACGCTTTCGACCACTGGTGACTGTCGCAGAGTCTGAATTTGGGCGCCATTTAGATAGACGGGATCTCCAGAACCGGCTACGCTCTGCGTCGTGAGTCGTACGATTCGATCGGCTGCAGGGTAGGGGTAAGGATTCATCAGCACCGCATAGATGACGCTAAATACAGAGGTAGCTGCTCCGATACCGAGCGCCAGTGAGATGACCGCTGTCGCTGTGAATCCTGGACCTTTGGCAAGCTGACGTGCGGAATATCGGAGGTCCTGAAGCAAAGTCTGCATAGCTCACTCCCACAGGTGCGTGGCAGATGCTGTAATGTTCTCATGGGTTGTGATTCGGAGAAGTTACTATTTCATGACCAGGACTGGCCGTGTCGGGAACTGGACGTGTCACGGACTATCCGCAAGTTGAGGTCCTGGTGCGCACTGCAATGCAGTGAGAATTAGTGCCGAAGCGAGTCCTAGCGCTCCCCGATCTCGAACAGTCCAAAGCGGCTGTCGACGGCCTTACGTCCAAAAGCGGCCAGCGTACCTATGATCGCGCGATCATCGACATTGTCGAGTGGTACTGCTCAGAGCCGCGACTCGCGCTCAACCGCACCGTAGTTCTGCGGTACAGGATCTATCTCGAGCAGAAGCAATACCCACCAACGATGATCAATCTCCGACTGGCTGCCGTCCGACGGGTTGCATTTTGAGGCCGCCGACTCCGGCTTGCTCAGTCCTGAACTGGCCGCAGGATTTCGACGAGTGAAGGGCGTGCGCCGGATCGGAGTCCGAGTGGGCAACTGACTCACGGCCGAGCAGGGCAAGCGGGCAAGAGGAACTTCGCTATTCTTGCCATGCTCATCGGCTGCGGACTCCGGCGGGGCGAAGTCTTGGCCCTCTGAGTCGACAACATCGAATTGCGTGAGGAACGCTGGGTTATTGCCGACTTGCTTGGGAAGGCCGGACACATGCGTACCGTGCCGATCCCGACGTGGGTAAAGGCGGCGATCGAGGAATGGAAGGAGGCTAGCGGCATCAGCGAAGGTGCGATCTTTCGATCGCTCAACAAGGTGGGCCGGGTCTGGGGCAAGGGAATGACGGCGAAGGCGCTGTGGCAGGTCGTTCGCCACGCCGCCGGCAGTGCAGGCATAGCGAAACTTGCTCCGCATGACCTACGCCGCAGCTGCGCCCGTCTCTGCCATCTTGCCGGCGGCGAACTGGATCAGACCCAATTCTTGCTTGGACACGTCTCAATCCAGACCATAGAACGATACCTCGGCTGCAAGCAGAAGCTGCAGAACGCGGTCAATGATCGGCTTGGCATTGAGCCGGATGTGAACTGCTGACCGCGATGCCGGTAGGCGGCGGATCACCCCGCCACTTGGCGAGTTCGAGCGCGTAATCGGGTCTGGACTAGGCCAGCCAACTTCCGGATGAGGAAGCCCGTGCCAGCGTCATGCGCCTCGCTCTTTTCTCAGACCAATCACCAAGTAGCAAACGATGGCGGCATTGAGCACTAGTACCGCAGCTCTCGGCAACGTCAGCCGATGCCAGAGCTCATAAATCTCAAACGGGAGTAGTGAACCCGTGATTAAGACGGTAATCCACTCTCCCCATCGCTTCAAACTCCACAGACCAACGCCTTCGGCCAGAAACAGTGCCGCATAGACAAACGCTACGATTCCAATTCCATGAAGTCGCCGCGATGTGACGTGAGTCGTTCGTGCAAGGACCTGCGCGACAAAGTGATTGCCGGGATTGAGGTGATACTTGCCGACTAGGTAGGCCGCATAGGCATATATGTCTTTGGATGCAAGTCTGAGTGCGCCAATACCACTAACAATCAACAGCGCTGCTTTTATGAATTTGAACATCGCGATGGTGCGAATCAGCAGTCCGCGAGAGTCAGATTCGGCCATTGCATCAGAATAAATGGTTGATCGCTCAGCGCAGCCCGTCCCGTCAGCAGCTACTAGTGATAATGGTCGTCGTCGTATTCTGAGGAACGAACCTAGCTCACCTCTCCGTTTATTTCAGGACCCCTCCGAACGCCAAGCGCATCACTCGCTCGTTGGCGACTAATCATTAGCTATCTCCCCCGGCCAGAGCGAGAGCGGCCTGCGATCCTGGCTCTGATGGGGTCGGGGAGCCGAGAACTCGGCGGTTGCGTGTTTACGATTCCCATGAAAGAATCCCCCGCATGTTCAAGCCGGGGATGATCTCTTCTTTGGTTGCAATCCTGCTCAGTTTATCTGCGAGCGCCCAAACCACGC
>JBPYDQ010000683.1:0-3568 GCA_051986135.1 Terriglobales bacterium
CGAATATCAGGGCCAGGATTTTTTCAAGCGCGTGCCAGTCGCCGACGCGTACATTATGAAGCACATTATCCACGACTGGGATGATGAGCATTGCCTCCAGTTACTGCGGAATTGCCATCAGAGCATGGAGGGATCGGGACGTTTAATCTGTGTGGATGCAGTGCTGCCGCCGATGGGCGATTCTTCGGGTACGTCGGCCAAGTTTTTGGATCTGCTGATGATGGCGGGTGTCCGCGGAAAAGAGCGAACGCTGGAACAATGGAATGAACTTTATGGCTCCACAGGATTCGGCATTACGAGCGTGACTCCGCTATACGACAATTTCGGCACTAGCATCGTCGAAGGGACCAAGGTGTAATCCTTGCCTCAGTCGGCCCCGAATGACAAGTACTGTCCGGTGTTTCGCGAGGTGATCCAAGCTGGCAAGGTCAAGCCCAGGAGGGCGCAGTCCGAACCTGAATGTGTTTGCCGAGCGCTGGGTACGCTCAGTGAAAGAGGACTGCCTGTCGCGGTTGATCTTTTTCGGAGCGCATTTGTTGCGTCGCGCCTTAACGGAGTATATCGACCATTTCCACCGAGGACGGAATCATCAGTGCAAAGGGAACAAGCTTCTGTTTCCCGCTACACGCGGACCGGTCCAACTCTGCCGCCGGGGAACTGTGTAATGCAAAGAACGACTCGGTGGCTTACTGCGATACTACGAGGCCCGAGGAGCATGAATACTGGCTCGGATCATTATTTTGACCGAACGAGATCTTGCAAAGGGCCATTGGCCGGATTTCTGGTCCAATACTACTCGGAGCGCTGGTTATGGCTCGGCTAGGCCCATACCGTTTTCGCCCACAGCGATCGAAGAACGCGTGCCAGTGAAATTCGGAACTGCGATAACAACTCAGAATCGGAGAAGGGCAAGCGGAACAACCTCGCGTAACTGAGATTTTCGATTAAAGAAGAGCGTACGATGACGAAAAATTCCATTCGTATTGTTTTCGCGATCGTTTCACTGGCTTTAGTTGCAGCCCAGGGACCTTCCGTACCTGCTCCCCCAGACACACCGAAGCAACCGGTAACGGACGAATACCACGGTGTAAAAGTCAAGGACGACTACCGATGGCTGGAAGACTGGGATGATCCCCAAGTGAAGCAGCGGAGCGCCGCCCAGAACGCGCGCTCGCGCGAGTATCTCGACCATCTGCCTGCGCGTTCCACCATTAAGGAGCGTGTCACGCAACTCGTTAGCGCCAGTTCCGCCAGCTACTACGATCTGCAGTTTCGCGGAGGGATTTTGTTTGCTCTCAAGAACCAGCCACCTCAAGAGCAGCCGATGATTGTGGCTCTGCATTCGGCAGACGATCTTGCCAGTGAGAAAGTTGTCTTCGATCCCAATGTTGTTAGTGCTAAAGGATCGCTTTCGGTGGATTTCTATGTTCCTTCGCTCGACGGCAAATACGTTGCCGCCGCACTTTCGCAAAACGGCTCCGAAGACAGCAACGCCCACATCTTCGAAGTTGCCAGCGGCAAGGAACTCGTGGATGTTGTTCCGCGCGTGAACTTTGCCACCGGCGGAGGCAGCATCGAGTGGAAAGCTGACAGTTCCGGCTTCTATTACACGCGCTATCCGCAGGGCAATGAGCGGCCGCCGGAAGACGCCAACTTTTACCAGCAGGTCTACTTTCACAAGCTCGGCGCCGATTGCAAGCAAGACTCCTACGTTATCGGCAGAGAATTCCCACGCATCGCGGAGATCCAGTTGCACGGCACCGATGACGGCCGATGGGTGGTGGCTGCTGTGAAGAATAGCGATGGCGGCCAAGTCGGGCACTATGTGATGGACGTATCGGGTGAATGGACACAAGTTACTCACTTCGACGATGGCATCGTCTCGGCAAAACTTGGCCCAGACGACGCTCTCTATCTGCTTTCCCGCAAGAATGCCCCGCGCGGCCAGATTCTGCGCCTACCGCTCGCGCATCTCGAGCTGGGCGAGGCCAAAGTCGTGGGGCAACAAAGTTCAGGCACTGGCGCCGACCAGAGTGCCCACGCTTCGATTGACAACTTTGTGGTCACTGCTGGTCACCTGTATGTCAGCGATATCATGGGTGGACCCTCGCGGTTGCGTGTTTTTGATCTTCACGGTCATGCGCTGCCAGTCCCGCCGCTGCCGCCGGTTTCCGCCATCGACGAAATGTTGTCGATCGGTGGCGGTGACGTGCTGGCTCATATCTCCACCTGGCTCGAACCTCCCGCCTGGTATCGCTTCGACGCAGCCAGCGCAGGGTCGGTCCGCACCGCGCTGCGCGAGACTGCAACTTACAATTTCGAAGACGCCGAGGTCGTACGGGCCTTCGCGGAGTCGAAAGATGGCACTCAGGTTCCCTTCGAAATCGTCCCTCGCAAGGGCACGAAGCTCGACGGCAACAACCCCACCGTGCTTACGGGTTACGGCGCCTATGGCATCAGCCAGCCGCCACTCTTTGCGTGGCAATCGCGGATGTTTCTCGACCAAGGCGGGATTTTCGTGCAAGCCAACATCCGCGGTGGTGGCGAATATGGCGATGAGCGGCACCAGGCCGGAAAGCTGACTCGTAAGCAGAACGTGCTCGATGATTTCATCGCCTGTACCCAGTATTTAATCAATCACAAATACATTTCGACAGCCCACCTGGCCATTTTCGGGGCGAGTAACGGTGGCTTGCTGATGGGTGCCGCTTTTACCCAGCGTCCGGACTTGTTCCGTGCGGTGGTTTCCGAGGTCGGCATCTACGACATGCTGCGCTTCGAGCTCGATCCCAATGGAGCCTTCAATGTCACCGAATTCGGCACGGTGAAAGACCCAGAGCAGTTTCGGGCGCTCTATTCCTATTCACCCTACCACCATGTGAAAGACGGCATGGCCTATCCCGCGATTTTCTTTTCCACCAGAGAAAACGATCATCGAGTGAACCCCATGCAGTCGCGAAAGATGACCGCGCGTCTGCAAGCTGCAAACAGCTCTGATCACCCAATTCTGCTACGTACGTCATCAGATGCTGGCCATGGTTTTGGCACCGCTCTCGACGAGCAGATCGAAGAGTGGGCTGATGTCTTCGCCTTCTTGTTCGATCAGTTGGGGGGCAGGTACACGCCGGTCGACAAGAAAACTTCCAGGGCGAGAGAGTCTTGTGAATCGAGGGCCGAACTAGAAACGCTCGGCCCGGTTCTGTGCGGACTACCGGACCGATGGAGAAGTAAACGGCGCGAACTCGGCAGAAACGGCCTCGTGATTGCGTACCGATGACTTCGTGCCATCGCGCGAATGTGTGGCCGTTCCAAGCGATTCAACTTATGCAGGCGCTTTGCAGGAGGTGAAGCGTGTTGACTCGAATCGTCGTGGTGTTCCTTTGTGGGCTGGCTCTCATGCTGCAAGGTTCTCAAGATTACCCGACAAAGCCCGTGCGAATAATTGAGCCCTTCGGGGCTGGCGGTGGGCCTGACATCATTGCCCGCACCATTAGCCCAAAGCTCTCTGAGTTGTGGGGCCAGTCCGTGACAGTCGAGAACCATCCCGGCGCACGAGCTACCGCAGCTC